>DATIEW010000181.1:0-3926 GCA_035455585.1 Vicinamibacterales bacterium
TTCCCCCGGTCACCTTGCCCGCCCCCATGCAGGACTCGAGAGCGCTGGCGTGACCACGATCCTGATCGTCGAGGACAACGCGGATCTCGTGTACGGGCTCCGCAACAACCTCGAGATCGAGGGATACGACATCGCCACGGCCGCCGACGGATCGGAGGGGCTCGCGCGGGCGCGCGATCTCAGGCCGGATCTGGTCATCCTCGACCTGATGCTGCCGCGCGTCGATGGCTACCGCGTCCTCAAGGCCATGCGGGAAGAAGGACTGGACATGCCCGTGCTGATTCTGACCGCGCACGGGCAGGAGGCTGACAAGGTGCGCGGCTTCCGGCTGGGGGCCGACGACTACGTCACCAAGCCGTTCGGCGTCCTCGAGCTGATGGCGCGCGTCGGGGCGCTCCTGCGCCGCACGTCACGCCGCGCGCCTGCACTCGATCACCGCGAGACTTTCGGTGATATCGAGATTGATCCCGCGACAAGAACCGTCCGGCGCGCCGGCGCGGTCGTTCCGCTTACGCCAATGGAGCTCGACCTGCTGATCGCGCTGGTCAGACGGCGCGGCGCCATCGCGAGCCGCCTCGAGCTGCTTCAGGAGGTCTGGGGCCATTCGGCCGCGGTGCTGACCCGCACCGTCGATACCCACATCGCCGAGCTCCGGCGGAAGCTGGAGGACGATCCGGCATCGCCTCGTTACATCCTGACCGTCCGCAAGGCCGGCTATCGGCTCGACGCCGGCGCTCGTCGTCCAGCCTGAGCGAACCGGTTGCGGTCAACCTGATGGGCCGGGCTGTTCGCGCCCGCCCTCGAGCGCAATCAGGCGCAGCTCGTGGTCGTCCAGACGCTCCTGGAACCGCGCGTGTGTCACGGAGTTGCCGACGTCACGTTTGATGAGGTCTTCGACTTTTTCCAACACCAGCCCGACCTTCGAGTCCACGCCATCAATCCGTATGAGCAGCTCGTTCCTGACGTCAGCCAGCTTCTTCTCGAATCCGTCGAACCGATTGTCCGACGCATCCAGTCTCTTTTCGAGGCCGTCGAACCGCGCGTCCGACGCGTCCAGTCTCTTTTCGACGCCAACGAGCCGCTTGTCGACGCCATCGAGCCGCTTGTCGACGCCGTCGAACCGTTTGTCGATCGATATGGAGAGGGCGTCGATCTTCCCGGCGAGTGTCTCGATCGTCTCGGCCATCCCGGATACCTCCGCAAGTCTACCATCGTCGGGCTCGCACGATGCGTGCCTTCGGAGCAGTTCGCCGGAAGTCCTTGACACGGTTATTGCGGTGGGTCACCCGACCCCGCACGCGTTGCAGTTTTGGCCGACTGCCAGAGTCAGGATGTACGCAGCTTGCGCGATCCTTTCGTCTTGCGCACACACGCGGACGATGGCATCGTCCCTTCGGCGATCCGCTCACGCTGGTGACGGCCTGCGGCCTTCTCACGCTCGTGTCGGTAAGCGCCCTCGTCGGGCCCGTGACCCGTGCGCTGCGCGTCGACCCTGTTCAGGTCCTCAGGACCGAGTAGGCCCCGGGCGGCTCACCACACACCGGGGGACTCCTATGAGGACCCCGGACCCTTACACGCTTCCGCCTTCGCTGAAGCTACGGCGGAGCCGCCGAAGCGCCTGCGGCGCGAAGGCGGCTCGCTCGCCGCTCCGTGATCCATGCCACGAAGCCTCGGCTGGCTGCAATGGGCCGCCGCGAAGGATTCTGCGGCCCGCCCTGCTCTAAGCTGGCAGACGCGATGGACGAATGGCCGCCCGAAGCGACCGCCGCCACGGACGCTTGGCTGGCTCGGCGGATGCTCCGCGGAGACCAGGCGGCATTCGACGAGTTCTTCCATGGACACTTTGCCCGGGTGTACCGGTTCGCTCTGGGGCGGAACGGAGGCGACCCGGTGGATGCCGAGGACGTTGCGCAAACGACCATGATCAAAGGGATTCGCAACATCCATACGTGGCGGGGGCAGGCGACACTGTTCACGTGGCTCTGCACGATCTGCCGGCATGAGCTGTCGCGGCGCGCCCGGCCGGGACGGCCGGCGCCGATCCCGCTCACCGAGGACGACCCCGACATCCGCGACCGTCTGGCTGCGGTCGCCGCGCGCACCGTTGAGCTGCCCGATCGGGCGCTCGAGCGGCGCGAGACGGCCCGGCAGGTCCAGGTCGCACTCGATACCCTGCCGGCCCACTATGGAAACGTGCTCGAGTGGAAGTACCTCGAAGGAGTTGACGTCGCCGAGATTGCGGCGCGCCTGCGGTCGAGTCCGAAGGCGGCCGAGTCGCTGCTCGGCCGGGCGCGCCGCGCGTTTCGTGAAGCGTTCCTCGTGCTGACCGAGGGATCCTCCCGTTCGACAGGCAACGCATGACAGACCCGATCCTGCCCGCTTCGAACCACGACGACGAGGTCGGCGACCTCGTCCGTCTGGCAGGCGTGCGCCCGCTGCCGTCTCCTGCGGGCACGGCGCGCGCGAGGGATGCGGCGTACGACGAATGGCGCCGCGCCGTGCGGCGCCACCGACTTCTACGGATGACGCCGGCCGCTGCCGCGGCCCTCGCGGCGGCCGCCGCCGTGCTGTTCCTCGTCGCCCGGACGGCCAGGGGGCCTCAGGTTCCATCGACCATCGAGATCGGCCGCGTCGAGCATGTGAGCGGCCGCGTGTCGCTGATCGCCGCGGGCCAGACTTCGACGCTCGATGCCCAGTCGGGAGGGGCGTCGATTCCCGAGGGCGCGATCTTCGTCACGCCTGACGCCGGTCGACTCGCACTGCGTCTCGACAACGGCGCGTCGCTGAGGCTCGACGAGGGGACGCGCTTCGCGCTGCTGGACGGAGCAAGGATGAGGCTGGACTCGGGCGCCGTCTACGTGGACTCGAACGGCGTCGCACGAGTGGAAATCCTGACGCCAATGGCAACCGTCCGCAATACCGGCACCCGCTTCGAACTGCGAGTGTCGGGCGCCGGGCTGCGCGTTCGTGTCCGACGAGGCGTGGTGCGCGTCGACGTCGCGAACGCAACCCACGAAGCCACCGAAGGCGTCCAGATTCAGGCGCTCGCTGACGGCTCGATCCTGCGCGCCTCGTCCCCGTCGCACGGGCCCGAGTGGGACTGGATCACACTCGCAGCTGTTCCGTTCGAGATCGAAGGCCGCACCCTTGCGCAGTTCCTCGACTGGGTTGCGCGCGAGGGAGGATGGCGCGTGTCCTTCCGCGATCCGTCGGCAGCGCGTGTCGCGGACACCATCATCCTGCACGGTTCCATCGACGGACTGACGCCGGCCGACGCGCTGGCCGCGGTGCTGCCCACCACGGGCTTCACGCATCGGACGAGAGAGGACGAAGTGATTCTCGCGCGCATTGATGGGAAGGCAGGCCGCCGGTGAACGTTCGTGGGTTCCGCGTTACCCGATGGCCCGTGGCAGTGGCCGTCATCGTGTGCGGCTGTCTCGAGAGCGGCCTCGCACAATCGCCGGCGCGCACGGCGTACGTCGGGAGGGCGCTTGCGGAGGTGCTCGGCGATCTGCAGCGCGAGGGTCTGCAGATCGTCTTCAGCTCGGATCTCGTGAAACCCGACATGCGCGTGATGGCCGAGCCCACCTCGTCCGAGGTGCGCGCCAGGCTGCGCGAGATCCTGAAGCCGCACGGCCTCACGACGCGCGAAGGACCCAAGGGCGCCGTGCTGGTGGTTCGCGCTCCGGATGCGACACGTCCTCCGCAGCAGCCGAACGAACAGACGCCGACGGCCGGGACCATTCGCGGGGTGGTGGTCGACGCCGGCACCAACACGCCGCTCGAAGGTGTACTGCTCCAGATCGTCGGGACGTCGCACAAGGCCAGCACCGGCGGGGATGGGACCTTTGCATTCGACGACCTTCCCGCCGGAAAGCACACGCTGCACGTGTCACTGGTGGGGTACGCGCTCGCCCGGCGCGCGG
>DATIEW010000182.1:0-5647 GCA_035455585.1 Vicinamibacterales bacterium
CGAGCTCGACGGCTTTCGCCTCCAGCAGCTCGGCGCGAATCGCATCGAGCAGCTCGGGATAGTAGCTGGGGTCGGCCATGAGCACGACCCTCTCGTACGGCTGCACGGCGAAGAAGTCGCGGACGACGAAGCGCGCCCAGCGTGCGAAGTCGATTGGCGGGAGGGTCTTCGAGGCGATGTCCGGCGCCTGCGTGCCGACCGCCAGAACGCCGGCCAGAAAGAACGGGAGCGAGGCGCGCATCAGCATCCGGCCCTCCAGTCAGTTAACCCCGGCATCATCGGCACCCACCGGATCGCTGTCAACTCCTCATCCGTTTCGTCTGTCGAAACGCACCCCAGTAACGCGCTCACCCGTCCCCTCTCTCCCCAACGGGCGTATGCTTCGCGGGCGAACGGCTGGCTGGTCGCCGTGAAGTCCGGCAAGGCGTAGGCCGAAGGGACAGGAGGCCGCGCGTTTTCGAATACGACATTTTTGGAGGACCATCGTGACGGACACGAGACTCGTGACCCGGCGTGAGTTCGTCAGGACGGCGGGCGCCGCGGTTGCGGCGACATCGGTCGCCGGGATGGATTCGGTGCTGGGCGCCGTGCAGCGCGCGCGGCGCCGCTACGCGATCGTGGGGACGGGAGATCGCGCGCAGGGCATGTGGGGGCGCGCCCTCGCGCAGAAATACTCCGACGTGCTCGAGTTCGTGGGGCTCTGCGACATCAACCCGAAGCGCGTCGAGGTCTCCCGGCAGATGATCGGCGTCGACTGCCCGACGTTCACCGACTTCGACCGGATGTGCGACACGGCGAAGCCCGACCTGCTGATGGTCACCACCGTCGACGCCTTCCACAGCGAGTACATCGTCAAGGGCCTCGACCGCGGGATCGACGTGATGACCGAGAAGCCGATGGTGATCAACGAACAGCAGTGCCAGGCGGTGCTCGACGCCGAGGCGCGCGCGAAGCGGAAGATCGTGGTCACGTTCAACTACCGCTACGCGCCGAAGCACCAGACGATGAAGGAGATCCTGCTGTCGGGCGAGATCGGACGCGTGCTGTCGGTCGATTTCGCCTGGTACCTCGACGTCTATCACGGCGCCGACTACTTCCGCCGCTGGCACCGCCTGAAAAACCGCGGCGGCAGCCTGTGGGTCCACAAGGCGACCCACCACTTCGATCTCGTCAACTGGTGGCTCGACGCCGACCCGGTGGAAGTGATGGCCGAAGGGCGCCTGAACGTGTACGGCCGCAACGGGCGGTTCAGATCCACCCACTGCCGCCCGTGTCCGCACAAGCAGGACTGCCGGTTCCACTACGACATCACGACGAATGCGACGCGCATGAAGCTGTACGTCGCCTGCGAGGACGCCGACGGCTATCACCGCGACGGCTGCGTCTTCCGCGAGGATGTCGACATCTACGACACGATGTCGGCGGTCGTGAAGTACTCGAATGGCGTCATGATGAGCTACTCGCTCAACGCCGCCATGCCCTTCGAGGGCTACCGCGTGGCTTTCAACGGGGATCTGGGACGGCTCGAGGTGCGCGACCACGAGCGTCAGCCCTGGGAAGTCCCTCCCGCCGACGATACCGAGATCTACGTGACGAAGAGCTTCGGCCAGCGCCGGCGCGTAGCCGTCCAGCAGGGTGAAGGCGGCCACGGCGGAGGGGACGACCGGCTGCGCGACCTGATCTTCCGGAAGGTGGACGCGCCCGCCCACATGAGGCTCCCCGACTCGCGCGCGGGCGCGATGTCGTGCCTGACGGGCATCGCCGCCCGCAAGAGCGTCGAGGAGAAGCGTCCGATCAGAATCGCCGACCTCGTTCGAATCAGTTGACCGCGGGACGTCGATATGACCGGTGAATGGCCGCCGGTTCTGGCGGCATGCTGTCTCGGCGCGGCGGCAGCGGGCGCTTCACTCGGGCAGGTGTCCACGCCGGTCACGGTGCGGAGCCCGTCGGGCCAGGTCGTTCTAACGGTGCGTGCTGGGCAGGCCGGCCCACCCCGGCCCGATCGGCTCACCTGGCAGATCACGCTGAGCGGCCATCCCGTCATCCTCCCCTCCGCGCTCGGCATCATCGTCGACGGCCGGGATCTCGGCGAGGGCGCACTGGTCGTTGGCAGCGAGCCGTACGAGATCGACGAGAGATACCCGTGGCGCGGCGTCCACTCCGAGGCGGTCAACAGGGCGCGCGGCGCGCGGATTCAGGCCACGCACCCTGGCACGACGATCACGTACACAATCGACGCAAGAGTGGCGGACGATTCGGTGGCCGTGAGGTACGTGGTGCCCGGCAAGGGACCGCGTGTGCCGGACGCCGGCATGACCTTCCAGATCCCGGAAGGAAGCATTGTGTGGTCGCACGGCCTCCGCGACCACTACGAGGCCGTGTACGAGCGCCGCAGGATCGAGGACGTGCCCGAAGGCGACTGGGCCGCGCCCCCGGTCACGATCGAGCTTCCCGGCGGCGCCGGGTACGCCGCGATCATGGAAGCGGACCTGCGGGACTACGCCGGCATGGCGCTTCAGGCCGACGGCCGGCGGGGATACCGCGAGCGCCTGGGCCACGATCATCCGACCGGCTATCCCTACACCCTCCGGTTCGGAGAGGAGAACGCCGCACGACTCGCCGTTGCGGCGCCCGTCGAGGACACGATCACAACTCCATGGCGGGTCGTCGTGCTGGGCCGCGACCTCGACACGCTGGTCAACGCCGACGCGGTGCATAACCTCTGTCCGCCGCCGGATCCGACGCTGTTCCCCGAGGGCATCCGCACTCCGTGGCTGAAGCCGGGACGTGCCGTCTGGCGTTACCTCGACGGCGGCGACGGCACCGTCGCGGGCATCAAGGAGTTCTCGAGGCTCGCCGGCGAGCTGGGGTTCGAGTACCAGGTCATCGAAGGACAGTGGCAGCGCTGGACCGAGGAGGAGCTGGGCGAGGTCGTCGAGTACTCGCGCGCGCGCGGCGTTCGCCTCCTCGTGTGGCGGCACCGGAACACGCTCGGCGACCCGGTGAAGCGGCGCGCGCTCTTCGCGTCGCTGCAGAAGGCGGGCGTGGCCGGGCTGAAGGTGGACTTCCTCGACCATGAAGCCAAGGAGGTGATCGATCTCTACCAGGACATCCTGCGGGATGCCGCGGAGCACCAGCTGCTCATCGACTTCCACGGCGCGAACAAGCCGGCCGGCGAGCCGCGCACGTGGCCCAACGAGATGACGCGCGAGGGGATCTACGGCCTGGAACATCGGCGGATGGAGGCCTGGGCCGGATTCAACACGACGTTCCCGTTCGTGCGGATGCTCGCCGGCCACGCCGACTACACGCCGGTCGTCTTCGGCGAGCGGCGCCGTGAAACGAGCTGGGCCCACCAGATCGCGAGCGCGGCGATCCTGACGTCGCCACTGCTCGTCTACGGCGGCCATCCCGCATCGCTGCTGTCGAACCCCGGAGCCGAGATGATCAAGTCGATCCCCAGCGTCTGGGACGAAACGCGCGTGCTGCCGCCGTCCGAGATCGGCGAGCTGGCGCTGTTCGCGCGGCGCAGCGGCGATCGGTGGTTCGTCGCCGCCATGAACGGGCCGACAGGAAGGACGCTGAAACTGGATCTCTCGTTTCTTCCTCCGGGTGCCTATCGCGCCCTGGTGGTGCGGGACGATCTCGAGCGGGCCGACGCGATCGAAGTGGAGACGCGCGACATTGCGACCCGAATTCCGCTGGAGGTTCCGGTCCGTCCCGCCGGCGGGTTCGTCATCCGGTTCACAAGAGTCGCGACCACCCGCTGAGACCTGCCGAGTAGGCACCCCGCTGCCTTCTACAACCCATCTCATACGCGCCTCGAGTCCCCGAAGCTTGATTCTGGCCGTCTCGCTTTGTGGTTCACCTTCCGGCTGCGCGCCAACGGACATGTGGTCGCGGAAGTACCTCTCCAGCCTCCGGAGACCGCGTTGACCCTGTACGGGAAAACGGCAGAATCGCAACGACCGACGGCCCTATGCGGAGACCAAGGAACAGCTCGGCGGCATTCACATTCTCGAGGCGCGAGACCTCAACCATGCCATTCAGCTCATCTCACAGCATCCAGGCATGAAGTATGGACTGATTGAGATGCGGTCGGTTGCGGATTTGAACGAACTGTTGAGGGAGAGCGGGCGGCGACGGCGAAAGGACACCTCGCGATGCGGGCGGCCACGAGGCAAAGCATGATCTAATCAGGATCATGGCCTTGGTGCTGGTAATCAGCATCGGAATCCTTGTGCCGAAGGCGGCAGCGCAGTCGGGTAAATATTCGACAATGGCACCTGTCCCATTCCTCCCTCCTGATCTCCTGATCTCCTACAACCCGAACCACCGCGGAAGCACGAGCGACAGGGCCGGCACGTAGGTGATGCAGAGCATCGCCGCCAGCATGGCGAGGAAGAACGGGATCGCCGGCGGGATCACCTCTGCGATCGTCGTCCGGCCAACGCTGCATCCGACGAACAGACATGTGCCCACGGGCGGGGTGCAGAGCCCGATGCACAGGTTGGCAATCATGATGATCCCGAAGTGGACCGGGTCGATGCCGACGCCGACGACCGCCGGCAGGAGGATCGGCGTGAAGACGAGCACCGCCGGCGTCATGTCCATGAAGGTGCCGACGAACAGCAGCAGCAGATTGATGATCAGGAGGATCGTCACGGGGTTGTCGGAAAGCCCCAGGAGCGCCGCGCTGGCGGTCTGCGGCACGCGTTCGAACGACAGCGCCCAGCTCAGCGCCTGACTCGTGCCGACGAGCAGCATCACGACCGACGTCGTTTTCGCGGCCCTGAGAAGGATGCCGGGAAGCCGGCGCAGTTCTATCTCGCGATAGAGGCCCACGCCCAGCAGCAGCGCGTACGCCACGGCGATTGCCGACGCTTCGGTCGCCGAGAAGATCCCGCCGAGGATGCCGCCCAGCACGATGACGATGAGCATCAGGCTCGGCAGCGCCGCGGCAAGCGATGCCAGCAGCGGCGGCGATTCGATCTGCTGCCGCGATCCGGTGCGCAGGCTGGTCAGGAACGCCGCGATCATGATGGCCGCGCCGACGAGCACGCCCGGAACGACGCCCGCCATGAAGAGCGCCGCGACCGAGACGTTGCCTGCCACGACGGCGTACACGATCATGATGTTGCTCGGCGGGATCAGCAGCCCCGTGGTCGCCGACGTCGCGGTCAGCGCCACGGAGAACTCGCGCCCGTATCCCTTGGCGACCATCTGCGGGATCATGAAGCCGCCGATCGACGAGACGGCCGCCGCCGCCGAACCGGAGACCGCGCCGAAGAGCATGCAGGTCAGGGTGGTGACGTAGGCGAGGCCGCCCGGCAGGCGGCCCACCAGCGCTGCGGCCAGATCCATCAGCCGGCGCGCCATGCCGCCCTCCCCCATCAGCAGCCCCGACAGAACGAAGAAGGGAATCGCGAGCAGCGGGAAGCTGGCCACACCGGTCGCAATCCGTTGCGCGACCAGGTAGCCGGTCGGCACATCTCCAACGGCGGCAATCGCAACCACCGCCGCGAGACCGAGGCACACGGCGACCGGAACGCTCAGCGCCAGCAGGACCAGGAACACGACCAGGAGCGCGATCAGCTCGGCGGGCATCTCAGGTGGACGGCGCCGTCTCCGCGGCGAGCGATCCCGG
>DATIEW010000183.1:0-7603 GCA_035455585.1 Vicinamibacterales bacterium
AGATCGTCAGGTTCGGCTCCGGCGCGGGTCCCAGGTTGTAGAGCGTCTGCAGCAGGCGGAAGCTGGTCTTCGTCACCAGCGACCGCCCGTCGTCGCCCATTCCGGCGATCGACTCGGTGACCCACGTCGGATCGCCGGCAAACAGGTCGTCGTACTCGGGTGTGCGCAGGAAGCGGACGATGCGCAGCTCAATGACGAAGTCGTCGATGATCTCCTGTGTCTGTTCTTCGGTGAAGCGCGCCGGAGGCGAGATCCCGCTCGAAGTAGATGTCGAGGAATGTCGACGTGCGTCCCAGCGACATGGCGGCGCCGTTCTGTTCCTTCACGCCCGCCAGGTACCCGAAATAGAGCCACTGCACCGCTTCTTTCGCGGTTCGCGCCGGGCCCGAGATGTCGAACCCGTACTTCTTCGCCATCTCCAGCAGTTCCTTGAGCGCCCGGATCTGTTCGGCGAGCTCTTCCCGATCCCGGATCACGTAGTCGGTCGAGGGCAGCGGGTCGAGGCTGCGCTTCTCCTCCTGCTTGCGTTCGATCAGCCGGTTGACCCCGTAGAGCGCGACCCGGCGATAGTCGCCGATGATGCGGCCGCGGCCGTAGGCGTCTGGCAGCCCGGTGAGGATGTGTGAGCTGCGGCAGCGGCGCACATCTGCCGTGTAGGCGTCGAACACGGCGTCGTTGTGAGTCTTGCGATACTTGGTGGAGGCCTCCGCCACCTGCGGATCGGGCTCGTAGCCGTACGCCTTGAGCGCATTGACCACCAGCCGGAAGCCGCCGTTCGGCATGATGGCGCGCTTCAGCGGCGCATCCGTCTGCAGGCGGACGATGATCTCCTTCTCACGATCGATGTGGCCGGGCGCGTGGGCGGTGATGGAACTCGGGATCGGAGAGACGTCGAGCACACCCTTTCGCCGCTCCTCGACGAACATCTCCTGCAGCGTGTCCCAGATGCGCTGCGTGCGGGCGGTCGCAGGCGCGAGGAACGACTCGTCCCCGTCGTAGGGTTCGTAGTTCTGTTGAATGAAATCGCGGACGTTGATCTCCTTCTGCCAGAGACCCGTTCGGAAGCCGTGCCAGGGCGACGCCTTGTCTTGCGTCGCGGTCGCGCGGGATGCGGTCACAGCCATGGGAAAAGCTCCTTCTGTCAGCAGTCAGCGGTATCGACGCTCTTGCAACAAGCCCAGAGCTCTTTTCGCTCGTCAACTCCCAAAACCCAACTTCCAACTCCCAACGTGCCGTGCCACAGACGGTTGGGAGTTGGGGGTTGGCAGTTGGAGGTCGACGGCACAAGTGAACTCCGGGCCTATGCACCGGGTTCGACGAGCCCCAGCAGCACGCCCGTGTGCCGGGCGATCATCAACTCCTCATTTGTCGGAATCACCCAGGCCGACACGCGGCTTCCGGCGCCGGAGATTCGCGGTCCCTTGCGGGCGTTCGCCTCCGGATCGAGCTCGATGCCGAGCCACGCGGAGGACTCGCAGATGCGGGCGCGGATGACGGGAGAGTTTTCGCCGATGCCGGCGGTGAACACCAACCCGTCGATCCCGCCGAGCACCGCCGCGAGCGCCCCGATTTCCTTGGCGGCGCGGTAGACGAAGTAATCCACCGCCAGCCGCGCCGCGGGCTCGCCTCGGTCGAGCAGGTCGCGCATGTCGTTGCTGATGCCGGAGATCCCAAGCAGGCCGGATTTCTTGTAGAGAATCGTCTCCACTTCCTTGGCGGAGAGTCCCAGGTTCTGGAACAGATAGAGGACCACGCCTGGATCGATGGCCCCGGGGCGTGTGCCCATGCAGAGGCCGTCGAGCGCCGTGAAGCCCAGGCTGTGGTCCACGCTCTTGCCGTTTCTCAAGGCGCAGAGGCTGGCGCCGCTGCCCAGATGCGCGACAATCACACGCCCGGCGGCGATCTCCGGCGCCACCTGCGGCAGCACCGAGGCGATGTACTCGTACGACAGGCCGTGAAAGCCGTAGCGCTGGACCCCCACGCGGCAGATGTCGCGGGGCAGCGGAATCACCTCGGCCACGGCCGCCTGCCCGCGGTGAAAGCTCGTGTCGAAGCAGGCGACCTGCGGCACGCCGGGAAGCTGCTCGGAGACGGCATCGATCGCGGCGAGGTTGTGCGGCTGATGGAGGGGCGCCAGCGGCACCAGCTTTCGCAGCTCCTCGAGGACCTGCGGCGTCACGATCGTGGGACCGGCGAATCTCGCACCGCCGTGTACGACGCGGTGTCCGACGCCAAGGACACGTGCGCCGCCGTAGCGGGAGCGGAGCCACACCGCCAGAGCATCCAGCGCGGTCCGCGCATCTTTGACCAGTGCGTCCAACCGCCGGTCGTCGAGAACCGCGCCCGTGCCATCCCCGGCGGAGAACCGTGGCGAGGTGCCGATACCCTCGATCTGCCCCCGGGCTTCGAGGCGCCAGGCCTCGACCTCCGGCCTCCGGTACACGCAGTACTTCAGGCTCGATGATCCGGCGTTCAATACGACGGCATAGTCGTCCATGGTCCTCTCCCGCGTTACGTCGCCGGCTGGAGCGGCCGGCGCCGCGCATGCGCGACCAGCATCGCGACCGCGCAGCTGGCGATCCTCGAACGGACGCTGTCCGCGCGGCTGGTCAGGATGATCGGCACGCGGGCGCCCAGCACGAGGCCGGCGCGGTCCGCGTTGGGCAGAAACGAGAGCTGCTTGGCCAGCATGTTGCCCGCCTCGAGATCGGGCACGAGCAGGACGTCCGGATCCCCGGCAACCTTCGACGTGATGCCCTTGATTCTCGCCGCCTCCCTGCTGATCGCGTTGTCGAATGCCGGTGGGCCGTCCAGCAGGCCGCCGGTGATCTGTCCCCGTTCGGCCATCTTGCACAGGGCGGCGGCGTCGAGAGTGGCTGGCATCTTGGAGTTGACGGTCTCGACGGCGGCGAGTATCGCGACCTTGGGCGTCTCGACGCCGAGCGACCTGGCGAGGTCGATGGCGTTCTGGCAGATGTCGACCTTGTCCTCCAGCGCCGGCGCGATGTTGATCGCGGCGTCGGTGACGCATCAGCCACGTGTTCATCATGGACGTGCCGACCTATCACAAGGTGCTGAACGACCCCGCCGGCGATGATCACCGGTTTGCGCCGTCCCAGCCGGTCGGAGACGAAACCAAGCAGCGGGCAGCCGATGATCCAGCCGAAGGGAACGTCGCCGAGCGCATCACCGCCGACGCGCAGTCGAAACCGCGCGCTTCCTCCAGATACCGGACGCCCCAGATCATGTCGAAGATCGTCGTCGGGATGAACAGCAGCCCCGCGATCATCCCGCACATGATCGACTGCGGGTTCCGGAACACGATTCCCTGGCACGCGCAGCGCTCTTCAGCCAGTCCTGCCGACGACTGGTCGGTTCTTCCTTCGGAAGAAGGAGATACAGGAGCGCGCTGATCGCGAGGCCGCCGATCCCCATGCCGATCCAGAAGGTGCTCCAGGCAAGGCCCCGCGATCATCGGCCCCACCACGAACTGGCCGGCGGAATCCTCCTGCCATGCCGAACATCTGGGTCGCCCCGATCAGAGTGGCCGCGCGGGACGCGGGGAAATTCGTCGTGGCGGTGTAGACGGCTCCGACGAGCGCGAATACGCCTCCGGCGCCCTGCAGGAGCCGTCCGACGCTCGCGGCTCCGCTGCTGCCCGTCGCGAACAGCAGGGCGCCGACGCCGACCGCGGCCGCGCCGAGGGGGGCGACGCGCCGCGGCCCGAGCCGGTCCATCGCCACCCTCCGACGTTTCCTTGTACTTCGAGTTCATCTCCTTGGCCGTGAGCGCCATGGCAGCCACGGTCGAAAATCGACACGCCGGTGAGCCGGGATCTCGTTGGTCGCGACCGCGAAGCCGGTCCACGCCTTGACCGCCCCGAACGCGCACCGCTCGATGCACGGCAGCTGGACGAATCCGGCGACCGGGTCGCAGGTCATCCGCCATAGGAGCGGCCTTCATCGCGCAGGCGCACGATTTCGACGCACAGGTCGTGGCCAACGCGGCAGAGGCGACGCTGCAGCATCATCTGGGGGTCGCCTCCGACCCGCGAGCCAGGGGGCGCGGCGTGCTGGTCGTCGCCAACGACGACATCCATGGCGCACGCGCCATTACGAAGCGCCACACGACCGACGTCGAGACCTTCGTATCACCAGAGGTCGGCCTGATTGGCGTCTGTCTGTTCGAGGACCGGGAATTCTCGCGGACGCCGTTGCGGGCCCATACGACCGCGACGCCGTTCAAGGTGACGGCGGGGCAGACGCTGCCCCGCGTCGACATCATCTGCGCGCACGCCGGCATGTGGCCCGACCTGATCGACGCAGCGGTTGCCGGCGGGGCGAACGGCCTCGTCATCGCCGGCGTGGGTGATGGCAACATGACGACGCCCGCGCTCGAGGCGGTGAGGCGCGCGATCGCCAAGGGCACGGTGATCGTCCGCTCGACGCGGGTCGGGGAGGGCATCGTCCGCCGGAATATCGAGGTGGACGACGACAAGACCGGCACGGTCGTGTCCAAGGAGCTCAATCCGGCCAAGTCGCGCGTGCTGCTGAAGCTGGCGCTGACGCAGTCGTCGGAGCCGAAGCAGGTTCAGGCGCTGTTCGACAAGTACTGAGCCGGGGGGGATGGACACCGGCCTCTGGTCCTGGCTCGTCGCGATACTCGGCTCGTATCCGGAACGTCTTCTTCGCCCTGGTTCGAATCCGGGCTCCTCTTTGAAGGCCGTCCGCGTCCACTAGCAAGCCCCCTGAAAAAGTCAGGCCTGATGGGCAATGGCCAATGGGCCATGGCAAAACAGGCGCATTTGGCCCATGTGCCATTGCCCATTTGCCATTCAGGATGCGTTTTTCAGCATCCTCCTAAACACTGTGCGCGTCCGGCACCAGGAAATCGAGGTCGCAGCCGCGGTCGGCCTGGAGCACGTGCGCGGCATGGAGGCGTGCATATCCGCGGGGCGGGACTGACGGGCGCCGGAACAGCGCTCGCCGCCGGGCCAGTTCAGGTCCGTCCACGAGCAGGTCCAGGCGACGCGCGGCGGTGTCGAGGCGGATGCGGTCGCCGTCCCGCACGAAGCCGAGCGGGCCGCCGGCCGCGGCCTCGGGGGACACGTGCAGGATGACCGTCCCGTAGGCGGTGCCGCTCATACGCGCGTCCGAGATCCGCACGATGTCCTTCACGCCCGCGCGCGCGAGCTTCGCAGGGATGGGCATCGATCCCGCCTCCGGCATGCCCGCCGCGATCGGGCCGGCGCCTCGCAGGACGAGCACGTGATCGGGCGTCACCGGCAGGGCCGGGTCGTCGATGCGCGCCGCAAGATCCTCGAGCCCTTCGAAGACCAATGCAGGCCCGTCGTGCTGCAGGAGGGCGTCGCTGGCGGCCGCGCGCTTGAGCACCGCGCCATCCGGCGCGAGGGATCCTCTCAGGATGGCGAGCGCCTCGCCCGCGGCAACGGGTCGATCCACCGGGCGGATGACGGGGTCATCGCTCCAGGACGGCCACGCGTCGAGCAGCTCGCCCAACTGGCGGCCGTCGGCCATCACCACCGATGTGTCGACCCGCGCCGAGAGCCGCCGCAGAAGTGCCGGCAGTCCACCGGCGCGATGAAAGTCCTCGATGAACCCGGCGCCGATTGGCTTCACATCGACCAGCACCGGCGTCACGCGGCCGATGCGGTCGACAGCGTTCAGGTCGAACGGCTCGCCGGCGCGGCCGGCGATCGCGGCAAGGTGAATGAGCGCGTTCGTCGAGCCACCGAGGGCCTGCAGCACGATGACCGCGTTCCTGAGGCTGCCGGCGGTGACGAGCGACCGCGCGGCCGGTGCGTGCCGTTCGGCCATGTCGACGGCGCGCCGGCCGGTCTCCTCGCCGAAGCGCAGCCGCTCGGAGTGAACCGCTGGAATCGTGCTCCCGCCGGGCAGGACGAATCCGAGCGCTTCCGCAATGCACGCCATCGTGCTGGCCGTACCCATCACCATGCAGGTCCCGTGGGTCGGCATGAGCCGGCCGCGTGCGCGGGCCAGCCTCGCGTCGTCGATTGTGCCGGCGCGGTGAGCGGCCCAGAGCCGGCGGCAGTCGGTGCAGGCGCCCAGGCGCTCGCCGGCATCCCAGCCTGCCAGCATCGGACCGACCGGTGCGACCAGCGCCGGGACATCGGCGCTCACGGCGCCCATCATCTGGGCGGGCAGCGTCTTGTCGCAGCCGCCGACCAGCACCACGGCGTCGAGTGGCAGCGCGCGCAGCATCTCCTCCGTATCCATCGCGAGGAGGTTCCGCAGCGGCAGGCTGCTCGGGTACGCGAACGACTCGTGGATCGAAATCGTCGGGAAGGTGAACGGGATCCCCCCGGCCATCGTGACCCCGCGACGGATCGCGGCAATCAGCGCCGGCGCGGTGGCGTGGCAGGGATTGAAGTCACTCTCCGTGGAAGCGATGCCGACGACAGGCCGATCGAATGCGGCGGGGGTCAGCCCGGCTGCCTCGAGAAACGCCTCGCGCAGGAAACGCGCGAAGCGATCGTCGCCATAACTCGTCAGCCGTCCTGATAAACCGCGGGGGGCCATCGTTCTGTGCAGCGACAGCATACCCGGAGCAGCCGCTGCCGCGCACGCCACCTTCCTCTATAATGCCGCTCCGTGCGAGCGATCCAGACGATCGGCCTGCTCGGCGTGTGTTCGGCCGCGGCGCTGGCCGGCTGCGCCGGCCAGCGGGATGGGATCACACTCCGGCTCGGCCACGATCAGCCAAGCGGTCATCCGTACGACCTCGCTGCGAGTCGATTCGCCAGGACCGTGGAGGAGGCATCCGCCGGCAGGATCCAGGTGGCCGTGTATCCCGCCGCACAGCTCGGGGATTCGCCCGAGCAGATCGAAGGGCTCCACCTCGGCTCGCTCGACCTCGCTCTGGCCGCCTTCAGCCACGCGAGCCAGTTCTGCGCGGAGCTGGGGCTGTTCGGCGCGCCGTATCTCTTCGAGGACGAACGGCACTTCGCGGCAGTGTTCGACGGCGAGATCGGCGACGAGCTCGATCGGGCCTGCGGCCGGCGTTACGGCCTCCGCCTGCTCTCGACGCTCACGTCTGGGGATCGCGTGTTCTTCAACAGCCGGCGGGCCGTCGAGCGGAGCGCGGATCTCGCCGGTTTGAAGGTGCGGGTGATGGGAGGCGAGGCCGACGCGCTCACGTGGCAGGCGTTCGGCGCGATCCCGGTGCCGATGCCGTACTCGGAGGTCTATTCGGCGCTGCAGGCGGGTGTGATCGACGGCGCCGAGAACGAACCCGTCTCGATCGTGAGCAACCGCTTCTACGAGACGGCGCGTCACATCGCACCGACACGCCACCTGGTGCTGCCGATGGGCCTCTTCATCAGCGATCGCACGCTCGATCGGCTGCCGGAGGGTGACCGGACGATCGTGCGCGAGCGGGCACGCGAGATCGCGGTGTGGCAGCGGGCGCTCATGACCGAACGCAATGCGGCTGCGCTCGCCGAGATGCAGCAGCGATACGGCATTCGCGTTTCGCCCCTGGACGCCACCGACCTGCGTGGGAAGGCGCGGCCGGTCCAGGATCGCGTTGCGGCCAGGCTGGGGGTCCAGAGTCTGCTGGCGAG
>DATIEW010000184.1:0-2074 GCA_035455585.1 Vicinamibacterales bacterium
CGGGGGACGAAGTCCCCCGGTGACGAATGAAGATCGGCTTGATCTCCCTCGGGTGTCCCAAGAACCTCGTCGACGGCGAGGTCATGCTGGGCATTGCCCGCGATGCCGGGCACGAAATCACCAACGACGCGTCGGCGGCCGATGTGCTGCTCGTGAACACCTGCGCATTCATCGATTCGGCCAGGCAGGAGTCGATCGACGCGATACTGGAGATGGCCGGTCGCAAGCGCGACGGCCGGTGCTCGCGGCTGGTCGTCGCCGGCTGCCTGGCCGAGCGCTACCGGGCCGACCTGAAGCGCGAGATACCCGAGATCGACGCGCTCGTCGGAACCGGCGAGGTTCCGGACATCCTCCGGGCCATCGGCGTGCCGGAAGCCCGCATGAAGACGCGGGCCCCGGTGAACGCCGCGCCGCTCGCGTTCTACCCCACGGGGTCGAAGCCCATCCCGCCGCCTGCAGAGGCCGCGAACACCGCCCGGACGACGTCGCTTCCCGACTACCTGTACGACGCCGATACGCCGCGCCTCCTCACTACGCCGCGCCACTTCGCCTACGTGAAGATCGCGGAAGGCTGCGACTACACGTGCGCGTTCTGCATCATTCCCACCCTGCGCGGACGGTATCGAAGCAGAACCGCCGACTCGATCCTCCGCGAAGCGCGCGCGCTGGCGGACCGCGGCGTCCGGGAACTCATCCTCATCTCGCAGGACACGACGTTCTACGGCGTCGATCGGCGCGAGCGCGGCGCGCTCGCGCGGCTGCTCCGCGAGCTGAACCGCATCGACGGCCTGGCGTGGATTCGACTGTTGTACCTCTATCCGACCACCATCACGGACGATGTGCTGGAGGCGCTCGCAGAATGCGAGAAGGTCTGCCGCTACGTGGACCTCCCGCTCCAGCACGCGTCGGCCGCAGTGCTGGCGCGAATGCGGCGTCCAGGCAATCGACGGACCTACACCAGACTGCTGAGGCGGATCCGCGATCGCGTACCCGGCGTCACGCTTCGCACGACGTTCATCGTCGGGTTTCCCGGCGAATCCGACGCGGAGTTCGCCGAACTGGAGGGATTCGTCGCCGAACTGGAATTCGATCACCTCGGCGTGTTCACCTTCTCCCACGAGGAGGGAACGCGCGCCTATCAGTTGCCTGACGACGTGCCCGCTGGCGTGAAGCGTGCGCGGCGGAGGGCCCTCATGGCGCGCCAGAAGCGCATCGTCGGGCGCGCGCAGCGGGCGAGGATTGGCCACGAACTGGACGTGCTGGTCGATGGCCCGTCGCCCGAGCACGATCTCGTGCTCCAGGGCAGGCTCGAAGGACAGGCGCCCGACATCGACTCCGTGGTGTACTTGACGGACTGCGACCCGGCCCTCGTCAGGGCCGGGGATCTGATCCGGGCCCGCGTCGTGGCGGCGCGGGGATACGACCTGGTTGCCGCCGTCCAGTCAGACGGCTCCTGAACCCTTGATCACTCCCCAGCCCCCAAGAGTGCCGGGATGCCTCGACGACCGAGAGCCCCTGAGGGGCGCTCCAGGTGCACTGAGGAGGGCCGGATACCCCGCCCGTGTGCTATATTCATGGGTGGCAGCTTCGAGTAAGGTTACCCGAGTGGGCCTGTGCCCACTTTTTCTTTTTCAGGGCCATGTGACCGGCGCCGGCCGGGGTTTCGTCGGCCGCACGGTCGGGATCAGCGGGGCGCCGGGACGGAGTTGTGCCTGGACGCTGGACGTCCGCCGGCTAGCAGGATGCTTAAGAACGCATCCTGGATGGGGAATGGGCAACTGCGCCTGTTTCGCCATAGCCCATTGGCCATTTCCCATCAGGCCGCCCTATCTCAGCGGCCTGCTGGCGGCCTGGTCGTTGCGGACGTGAACGGCTGACCTGGGAGCATGACGTGGAGACGCAGAGGCTGGCCCGAATCCGCGCTGCGGCGGCACGCGTGGCCGGCAGCCACGGGTTGGAGATCTTCGACGTGCAGCTCAGGAGGGAGCCAATCGGCATCGTGCTCCGCGTCGTGATCGATCGGCCGGACCAGGGGTTTCCCGAACGGCCCGAGGACGCCGTCGGCATAGAGGAC
>DATIEW010000185.1:0-4140 GCA_035455585.1 Vicinamibacterales bacterium
GTGCCCCCGAGGAGCAGCGATCCGCGACCGTCGTGGTGCATGCTGCTGGCCGGTGCGCCTGAGATTGCCTCGTCCGTGCGCGAGCGCATCGCGCAAACGGCTCCCGAATGGGCGCTCAGATCGTCCGAGCACGCCGCCGCGGAAATGACGCTTCTGGCCGATGAGGTCGATCCCGAACACGTGATCCTGTTGCAGGGAGCAGAGTTGACCGAGGAGCGGCTCCGGGAGCACCTCCCGTCGGCATCGGTCGTCCACTTCGCGGCGCCCTTCCGGGTCAACGGTGCAAGCCCGCTGTTCTCATCCGTCCTGCTGGGAGGCGAGCCGGGACACGCGGCGAATCGATCGGCCACCGATGCCGTCCTCGACGCGCGTGAGGTCATGAACCTCGACCTTCAGGCCGCGCTCGCGGTCGTCTCCGACGGCGCTGCGATGGCCATGAGGGAAGCCTCGGACGAAGCGGCGGTCGTGCAGTGGGCGTGGCGCGCGGCCGGTGTGCCCGCGCTCGTCCTGCCGCGGTGGTCTGGCGACGACGAGGCATCCCGTGAGTTCCTGGTCGAGTTCTACCGTCGCGTTCACGAAGGGGATTCTGCAGCGGCGGCCCTTCACACCGCCAGCGCCGCGATACGCAGAAAGGAAGGGCGCTCGGCGCCGTTCTACTGGGCCGGCTGGCTCCTGATCGCCGGGCGCTAACGCGGATCGCAGTTCGCGGTTCGCAGTTCGCGACGCGGCGTTGAGACTGGACAGCAGGGAACGAGGAATGAGGAATAGGGGATACTGACGATGTAGTCACACATGGCACAGCCTCGGGTCGTCATCGTCGGCGGCGGGTTCGGCGGGCTGACGGCGGCCCGATCGCTCGCGCGCGCGCCGGTTCGGATCACGCTGCTCGACCGCCGAAATCATCATCTGTTTCAGCCCCTCCTCTATCAGGTCGCGATGGCGGCTCTCTCGCCAGGTGACATCGCGTCTCCCATCCGCTGGATTCTCCGGAAGCAGCGCAACGTCACGGTGCTGCTCGCCGACGCACGCGCGATCGACACTCGGGAGCGGCGGGTGATCCTCGCCGACGGGAGCGTGGACTACGATTTCCTCATCGTCGCCACAGGGGCGACGCATGCGTACTTCGGGCACGACGACTGGCAGCGTGCCGCTCCGGGGCTGAAGACGCTCGAGGATGCGCTGGAGATCCGGCGCCGGGTGCTGATGGCCTTCGAGCGGGCCGAGATCGAATCGGATCCCCGCCGGCGCACGAAGCTCCTGACCTTCGTCGTCATCGGCGGAGGACCGACGGGCGTGGAGATGGCGGGCGCTCTCGCCGAGATGGCGAGGCGTTCCCTGGCGCGCGACTTCCGCAACTTCGACCCGGGCCTGGCCCGCATCGTGCTGCTCGAGGGAGGGCCCACCGTGCTGGCAACCTTTCCAGAGCCGTTGCGCGAGTCTGCCCGGCGCGACCTGGAGCGGATCGGCGTCGAGGTGAGGACGGGCGCGATGGTCACGAGCGTCGCAGGGGACCGCGTGGAGATCGGCGGAGAGATCATCGAGGCGGAGACAATCCTCTGGGCCGCCGGCGTTGCGGCGTCGCCGCTCGGCGCGACGCTCGGTGCGCCGCTCGATCGCGCGGGGCGCGTCGAGATCGAACCCGATCTGACGATTCCGGGCGACCGGACGGTCTTCGTGATCGGCGATCTGGTCTCGCTCGAGGACGCCGGCGGCAGGCCGCTGCCCGGCGTGGCGCAGGTGGCCATACAGATGGGGCGGCACGCCGCGCGCAACATCGTCCGTGCCATCGAGCAGCGGCCGTACGAGCCGTTCGTGTACAAGGACCTCGGCAACATGGCGACCATCGGCCGCGCGTCGGCGGTCGCCGACTTCGGGTGGCTGAGGCTGAAGGGCTACATCGCGTGGCTGGCCTGGCTGTTCGTGCACATCATGAAACTGATCGGCTTCCGCAACCGCCTGGTCGTGTTCGTCCAGTGGGCCTGGTCGTATTTCACCTATCAGCGAGCCATCCGGCTGATTACGGGAGGCCCATGAAGCGGCTCGCGACCGTATGCGTGGCGTTGGCCGCGGCGCTGGTCCCCCTTCCTCCCACGTGGATCGAAGAGTGGTATTCGCAAGGGTTCTATCCGGCCATCCAGGCGTACGTCACTCCCGTCACGAATCTCACGCCGATCGCGGTGCTCGATCTCGGCGCGGCGCTCCTGATCGCGCTCGTTGTGTGGTGGCTGCTGCGAAGCCCGAAGCAGGCGGGGATGCTCCGGAGGATCGCGAACGGACTCCTCGACGCTGTCGCGCTGGGTGCGGTCGCGTATCTCTGCTTTCTGGCGATGTGGGGGCTCAACTACCGGCGCGTGCCGCTCGAGCAGAAACTGGACTTCGATCGCGATAGGGTCACGCTCGACGCCGCCAGGCGCCTCGCGCGCGAAACGGTCGGCCGCGTGAACATCCTGCACGCACGCCAGACGGCGGGATCCGATTCCGGTCCTGCCCTGGATGAGGCGTTTGCCGAGGCGCAGCGGCTGCTGGGCGGCCGGCGGCCCGCGGTTCCCGGCGTCCCGAAGCGCTCGGCGCTCGGCCTCTATTTCAGACGGGCCGCGATCGACGGCATGACGAACCCTCTCGCGCTCGAGATCATCCTCAATCCCGATGTGCTCCCCGCCGAGCGTCCCTTCGTGCTGGCGCATGAGTGGGCGCACCTGGCGGGGTATGCAGACGAAGCGGAGGCGAACTTCGTGGCCTGGCTCACGTGCCTCCGCGGTAGCACATCAGCACGCTACAGCGGGTGGCTCTCCTTGTACACGCGCGTCATCGGCCTGCTGCCGGAGCGGGATCGACTGGACATCGCGGATGAACTGGACGCCGGTCCGCGACGTGATCTTGCCGCGATAGCTGCTCGCTACCGCTCGTCGATGCCGCTCGTTCGTACGGCTGCGCGCGGCGCGTACGACAAGTACCTGCGCGCCAACAGGGTGCGTGAAGGGATCGAAAGCTACGATCTCGTCGTCCAGCTCGTGCTTGGCACCCGGTTCACCGACGGCTGGGTGCCGCAGGCGCGATGATGCGCTGTCGAGGCGACGGCGCGAGCTGGAAGTCTGGAGTCCGAAGTTGGGAACCGAAAACGGCGCTACAGAGTGACATCGCCAGGAAACTGCGGCAGCAGCCATCCGCGCCAGTTGCACTGACGGCAGCGATAGGGCTGCCGCTGACTCACCCACCGTCGAATCCGTTCGAACGCGTTGCGCGATCGGGACTGGTGCATCCTGGTCGATCCGCAGTATGGGCACGTCAAGAGTGGGAACCTACGCAGGAGCACATCAGAAGTATCTCACCAGTCGAGACTCGTTGGTAGAAGGATCTGACGCCGCGTAACGGAAGAGGTGATCGTGTTAACGGCCGAGGTTGGTCGAGCTCTACCGTACTGTTCCTAACTCCCGACCTCCAACAGCAGATTGGGAGTTGGAAATTGGAAGTTGGGAGTTCTGTTCCTATCGCGAGCTGATTCGAATGCCGCCGTTGGTGCCGCTGATGCGAATCTGAGGACCACCGCCGTTCAGTCTGGCATCAAGGCGGCGGCGCGACGACTCGGTCGTGTCGAGCTGCAGCCCTCCGGTATCGATCCCGCCGTTGGTGACCCTGGCGGAAATCGTCGCACGTGCGTCCGCTGGCAGCCGGAGTCGGATGCCGCCGTTCGTACACTCGAGATGTGCACCTCCATCACCCAGCTGCGCGAGATCCACGTCGACACCGCCGTTGGTCGTGCTGGCGTCGATCGTGCCCGACAGGTCGCGACCGACGACCCCTCCATTGGTGGTCGATGCGGAAATCCGGCCGGACACGCCGTTCAGCTCGACACCACCGTTCACGGTGGCGAAAACGACCTCGGCGCCCGCCGGCACCCGCACTCTGTAGTTGACCTGCCCGTTGCCTGACCCGAAGAGGGCACGGCTGCGCTGGACCTTGGTCTCGATCCGGACACTGGAGGGCGAGGCCTCCTCTACGATCTCGATTCGTCCGAGCGCCTCCTTCGCGCCTGCGACTGTGGACCCCTTGGCAGACTTTGTGGCAAGGACCTCGACCGTGTTGTCGCTGGACGATTCGACATCGATCTTCCCGTTGACGTTGCGGATCTCGACCCGGCCG
>DATIEW010000186.1:0-2124 GCA_035455585.1 Vicinamibacterales bacterium
ACTCCTCGAACATCGCACCCGCTTGCTCGTCCGGGAAGATCCGGTACACGATGCGCCCGAGGCGGGGCGGCCCGCCGAAGTACGCGGCGTTGGCAGTCAGAACGATCTCCTTGCGCCGTTCCCAGCGCTCGAACCGGAACGGCCCGGTCCCGATCGGCGCGGCGCCGAACGCGTCACCCTGCTGCGTCACGAGGTCGCGAGGCACGATCTTGGCGTGACCGATGGCCAGCATGGAGACGAACGGCACCTGGGCCTCGTCGAGGACGATGCGCACAGTGTACGGATCCACCGCGGTCATGCCACTGACCGAGCCGGCTCGGCCCGCGCGGAAGCTCCGGGCGCCCTGGATGTTCGTGAACAGATCGGCCGCCGGCGATCTGACCTTGGGATCGAGGAGGCGAGTGAGCGAGAAGACGACGTCATCGGCCGTCACCTCGCGGCCGTTGTGGAAGCGAGCCCCCTTGCGGAGCATGAACGTCCACGTGAGTCCGTCCCGCGAGGCTTTCCAGTACTGGGCGAGCGCCGGCGTGACTGTCAGCGTGTGATCGAACTCGACGAGGCCGTCGAAGATCTGCTGGGCAACGGACCGCCCATAGATATCGCCGATGCGCGCCGGGTCGAGCGTCGCGGGCTCGTTGCCGAGTGGACGGCGGTAGACGGCCCCGCCGCCCGACGCCTGGCGCTCCTGCGCAGACGCCGGGTTCCACGCCGCCACGAGCGCGACGAGCAGCACGACGGCGAGGACCGGGGAGCTTACGCCCCCCGTCCTTGCCGCGGCGCAGGACGTGCAGGTCCCGGCCACGGTGGTCGCGGTCCGGCGACGGACTAGTACCCGCCACCACCGCCATCGGCAGTGCCGATCGCCTGGAAGATCTGAGTCGCACCAGACGTCCCGGACTCCAGGACGGGCAGCGCGAGCAGGAACGAGGCGAGCAGAAGAGCGGCGGCAAGGATCTTGTTCATGTGCCTCCCCTTGTTCTACGAGTTTGAGGGCCCTTAGAGCCTCGCTGCGCGGAAGCCGTAAGCAAACAGATCGCCACCTCCGGCGGGTCGCGGTCATGACTGTAACCCCTCGATTCTTTGTCACTCTGCTCCCCGTCCGCGAACGCACCGCGGCGGCGGATGCACCGTGACTGTGCAGTGTGCGATGCGTGAGCTGCACTGAAACCTGCTGATTCGGCGCGCATTCTGGACGATTGGCCAACGACGGTGGGGAATGGCCCGCTACTGGGCGCCGCTAGCCGCCCTGATCGCGCGCCCGAATCCTCCAGCGCGCCAGCTTCGCCTTGAGCGAGTTCCGATGGAGACCGAGCATGCGTGCCGCCTCGCTCACGTTGCCATCGACACGGTCCAGGGTCCGGAGCACGATCTCGCGCTCGAAGCGGTCACTGGCCTCGTTGAGGGGCACCGCCGCCTGCGCGGCAACCGAGGCGCCCAGCGACAGCTCCAGCGGCAGGTCTTCCACGCCGATCGTCGGGCCCTCGACCAGCACCACGGACCGCTCGACGACGTTCTGCAGCTCCCGGACGTTGCCAGGCCAGCGGTAGGCGCGCAGCGCGGCTGCCGCCTGGGGCGTCAGCCCCTGGATCCGCTTGCCGAACTCGTGGTTATAGCGACGGATGAAATGCCCGACGAGCAGATCGATGTCGTCGGCTCGCTGGCGCAGCGGCGGCAGCGTGAGGTGCACCACGTTGAGCCGGTAGTACAGATCCTCGCGGAAGGTGCCGGCGGCCACGGCGGCCGGCACGTCGGCGTTGGTGGCGGCGATGATGCGCACGTCGAGCTTGATGGCGCGACCGCCGCCTACCCGCTCGATCTCCCGCTCCTGCAGGACGCGCAGCAGCTTGACCTGCAGCTCCGAGCGCAGCGTGGCGATCTCGTCGAGGAACAGGGTGCCGCCCTGCGCCAGCTCGAACTTTCCGAGCTTGCGCTGGTAGGCCCCTGTGAACGCGCCCCGTTCGTGGCCGAACAGGTCGGATTCCACCAGCGTCTCGGCGATCGCCGCCGGGTTCACCGCCACGAAGGGCTTGTCGTGCCGCGGCCCCTGCCGATGGATGGCCCGCGCGACCAGCTCCTTGCCGGTGCCGCTCTCCCCGGTGATCAGGACCGTGGTCGTCGTGCGCG
>DATIEW010000187.1:0-6377 GCA_035455585.1 Vicinamibacterales bacterium
TCGCCGCTGACGTCCGGCTGGCCCTTCCGCGCTTCAGCGAGGACGTCGACGTGGCGTCCGCCATCGGCGTCAGCTCGCTCAACCTCCCGACACGCGGTCTCGGCCTTTCGATAGGCGCGCACTGGTATCCGCTCCGAGGCCGGGTGGTGACGCTCGGGCTCGGCGGAGAAATCCTGGTCAGCCGCGGACGCGACACGCTCGAAGCGGTCGAGGAAGGCGGACCGCCGGGGCCCACTGTTGTCACTCGTTTCAGCTCGGTGTCGCCGCAACTGTCGCTCAACTTCGGGTCGAGCGAGGGCTGGAGCTACCTGACCGGTGGGATCGGCTGGGCCGGCTTCACCACCGAGCGCGAGGACATGCCGGTTGCGGAAGGGGAACGCGTGAGGGCGTTCAACTACGGCGGCGGGGCGCGCTGGTTCGCGAAGAAGCACCTCGCCTTCGCCGTCGACCTCCGGTTCTATGCGATGGGCGCGCAGGCGGCGGCCCCTGGCCGACCCGGGTACGGCGCGCAGACGCGAATGGTCATCAGCGCGGGGATGGCGTTCAAGTAACCGACGCCGGGGCGCCTGAACGGTGCCTTGGCTGCGTTATTTGCGTTATTACAGTCATTCGATAATGATCGTCGCGTTTGTTTTCACCGCCGCGAACAAGGAGCGCCACCGACGACTGCCCCCGCACTGCTCGTTGTCCTGCTGTCCGCATGGCCTCTGGCCACAGCGCACCGGGACCCGCAGGCGCGAGATCCGGAAGTCGAGTTCGAGCAGATCGTTCAACTCCTGAACGTGTCGAGCGGGAAGGTCGTGGCGGACGTTGGCGCCGGTGACGGCTCCTGGACTCTCCGCCTGGCACAGCGGGTCGGCGCGCAGGGTCGCGTCTACGCAACCGAAGTCAGACGCCCGCAGGTCGAGGGTTTGCGTCAGATGGTGCGGACCAGAGGTCTCGAGCATGTCGAGGTAATCACGGGGTCGCAGCAGGAGATGGGGTTACCGTCGAACTGCTGCGATGGCCTGCTGCTTCGGCTCGTATATCACGCGTTCGACGAACCTCACCTCATGCGCGACAGCATGCGGCGGGCGATGAAGGTTGGAGGTCTCGTGCTCGTCGTGGACTTCCGGCCGTCCCCCGATCAGCTCACTCAGGAGATGAAGGAGGCGGGCTTCGAGCGGGTCCAGTTCATCGAGCGGTGGCAGGAACAGCAGGGCGTCTTCGCCGCGCTTTTCCGAAAGGGCTCCGCCCGGCCCGGCGGCCGGCTCTAGCAGGCCGCGGCGAAGCGGGGCCTCGGCTACCAGCCCAGGCGAGATGGCTTGAGACCGGCGGGCGCGGCTGAACGTCACGGCGCGAGCGCAGACGTCAGGTGCCCCGGTCAACGCCGCCGTCGCGCGACCTCGGGCGCAACTCACACGACCGGCCGCACGTGTCGAGCGAGGAGCTCCCGGACACGTTCGGGGATCGGCACCGGCCTGGCGCTCGCATAGTCGTACATCACCTGCACGGTCCGCGCCGACGCCACGACCGATTTCGACTGATCGACCAGCTCGTAGTCGTACGTGAAGCTCGTCCGGCCGATTGCGGCGATGGCGAGCCGCACCTCGAGGCGATCACCGTATTCGACGGGCTTCCTGTAGTCGATCTCGGCGTGGGCCATGATCACCCCGGGCTCGCCCGGCCTCGGCGGCCCGCCACGAAAGCCCCACAGCGCCCGCCAGTGCGCGAACCTCGCCTGCTCGAGGTAGGTGAGATACACGGCGTTGTTCGCGTGTCCCATCGGATCGCAGTCGCGAAAGCGCACGTCGATCTGGTGCGAAAACGTGAATTCCATGATCGCCACGGTTCGGTTCGCCTTCCAGCTCCAGCTTTCAACTGCGCCGGTCCTCGAGCCGTCAAAGTGATGCCCCGGTAGTTTACAATCAGCGCCTGTCACACCGACTGCATCCGAACGCCGGAGCCGCTGAATCCGGGAACATGGCATTCGGAGCGCGTGGAATGATTGCCGCGGCCGTATTCAGGACTTCCGCTGTGGCGCACCATGACTGAACCGCTGCAGCAGACGCGTGGACGCGCTCGATACGATGATGGAGAGCCGAGGCGCCGCGAGCGCCGTCCGTGAGCGGACCGGGCACGGTGGCTACGTCGCGCCGATAGCAGCCGGGTTGCTGATCGCGGCGGCTGGTCTCCTCCCGTGGACGCTGCTCGCGCAGGCAAACGCGCGCGTACGGCCCGATCTCCCATGGGCGGCGCTCGCGACCCTGACATACCTGACGGCCCTCCTTCTGTGGCTCAACGGGGCGGGCCCGCCGCGCAGGACCGCGAGTCGCCGGCGTGAGCGCCTTCGGCTCTGGCCGCCCGGCGCGATGGATGAAGCGGACGCCCCAGGCGGCGGGGCTGTGGCACTCGCGGCTGTGCTCGGGCTGTTGTATCTCCTCTGGATCGTGGTCGGCCGGTTGTCGCCCATCCCGGACCTGAGTGCCTTCCCGACCACGTCCTATCGCTGGTCGATGTTCGTCATGGGCGGGCTCACCGCAGGCGTCGTGGAGGAGGCAGCGTTTCGCGGGTACATGCAGACCGGCCTCGAGCGACATGACCGTACGAACGCCCTCTGGATCACAAGCCTCGTGTTTGCCGTTGCGCACGTCACGCAGGGAATAGGCGCGGTTCTCCTCCTCGGACCAGGGCTCTTCGTTGCTTCGATGCTCTACGGCACGCTCGCCCGAAGAACAGGGACGATCCTCCCTGGAATCGCGATTCACACTTCCGGCGACCTGGCGTATGTGTATTTCGGAGTGCTCCGGGGCGATGGCAGCCTGCTCTTCGCGAGCTGACAGGTTGACACTTCAATCAGTGCGTGCGGCCATGACGGCATCTGCGGCGTGCGTCGCGGTGCTCGGCCTCCTGCTGCTGTTCGCGCCAAAGGATGTGAGCGGGCTGCTGGAGCGCGAAGCCACCGGCCACGGGAGGAGTTGGGAAGTTGGAAGTTGGCGACGGTCGCTTCTTCAGCATTGCTGCCAGAGCGAGTTCTCCACTCAGATATCCCAGAGGTGCTCCTGCCGGTCGTAGAACGTGATCAGTCCGTCCTCGCTCACCTTCAGCACCGCGCCGAAGCGCGCGGCCGCCATCGCGGCGGTCGTGCGCGCGCCCTCGACGGCCAGGTTCGAGTGCGGCTCGGGCGGCTCGGTGTGCAGCAGAATGGCGCCGACGGCGAGCAGGCGTCCCGTCTGGTCGACGACCGTCGCCCCGTCCATGCGGGCGAGCCCGGCGAGGACGGCGGGATCGAGGCCCGTCGCGGTGCGCCCGCGCAGCATGTGGAGGAACTGGGAGCGGGTGGGAAGGCCGCCGGGATCGACACGTGCGGTGTCGAGCCGGTCGGACCGCGCGACCAGCTGCGGAAGCGAGCCGGCCGGATCCCGCAGGACCACGAAAAGAGCGCCATGGCGGGCGTCGGCGAGATCGATGGCCATCTGGAAGATCCGCTCCGCCAGGGGCGCGTTGCCGATCGCCTCTGCCCACATGTCGTACTTCGCCTGCACGTCCAGCAAGTGCCATCGCGCGTTGCGGAAGCTGAACGCCTGCACGCCGCCGGCGAAGACCTTGATCTCGTGCGAGGGGCTCAGCACGACCGAGATGTTCCGGTTGCCGGCCGTCGCGAGCGCGTGCGGCCGGTACAGCCGGGGGCACGGCACGTCCAGCCGTGCGCGCCGCGCATACCGCTCCACCTCGATGATGTCCAGCACGACGCCCGACCCGTTCACGAGGAACAAGGTCTCGAGGCCGTCGCAGAGCCGATAGAAGCTCTTGAACGCCGTCAGCGCCTGCGAGTAGTTGTACGCGACCGGGGCGGGCGCCGGCGCGATCCCGTGTTCCGGATCGTCCTCTCCATCGAGCAGCAGCACTCCGGAAGAGATCGGCCGGTTCTCGTAGCTCGACAGCGCGGCAACGCGCAGCACTTCGATGGCCGTCGACACCAGGTCGGCCCGCGCCGTGGGCGCCCCGGGATGGTCCGCCAGCTCGAGAAACGCTCCAACGTACCGATCCTCGATTGCCCCGCGGAACAGATCGCCGCGCTCCAGCATCTGCTTCGGATCGAAGATCGCGCGATAGCGGAGGGCCAGCACCGCGCCGATCGCGCGCGCGAGCCGGGCCTCGTGCTCGGTGAACGGCCGCCGCGACGGCACGTGGAGCACGTGCCGCGTTCCGAACCAGCGGACCGACAGCACGGACGGGTCGCGCGTCGGCTCGATCGCCAGGCGTCCGTCCGACGACAGAGACGGGGTCGGTTCGCTATCGAACGTGGCGCGGCTGAAGAACTGGCGCAGCGCCGCCTGCAGCAGGCTGTCGTAGAGCGCGCTGGCCGCGAAAACCGGCGGGAGCGACATGGATCTTCCATAATAGTTCACCGGAATGGCACGGCGCACGCTCCTCGATTTCTTCGCCGACGTCGCGTCGCTCGACGGCGAGTTCCTCGTCTACGACGATGGCTACCGCACGTGGTCGTACAGCTACGCGGAGGTCGCCGCGGGGGCGCGGACGCTGGCGGCGCGGCTGCGCGGGTCCGGCATCAACAAGGGCGATGCAGTCGTCATCTGGAGCGAAAACCGTCCCGAGTGGATCATCGCCCTGTGGGGATGCCTGCTCGAAGGCGTCATCGTCGTTCCGGTCGACTACCGCGCCTCGGCCCGGTTCCTGACGAAGGTCGCCGGCATCGTCGACGCGCGCGCCACCCTTGTGGGCGACGTCGTGGATTCGTCGGCGCTCGGCACGGAACGCCCGGTCTGGAGCCTCGCTGACGTCCGCGAGGCGCCCGAGGCCAGCCTCAGCGGGAGCCGCGAAGAGCCGGCGATCACGGCCGACGACACCGCCGAGATCATTTTCACGTCCGGCGCAACCGCCGAGCCGAAGGGCGTCGTCATCACCCACCGGAACATCCTGGCCAACGTGGTCCCGATCGAGCGCGAGGTGGCCAGGTACAGGCGCTGGGCGGCACCGTTCCGGCCCATCCGGTTCCTGAACCTGCTGCCGCTCAGCCACATGTTCGGTCAGGCCATGGCGACTTTCGTTCCACCCATGCTGCCGGGCGTCGTCGTGTTCTCGCGCAGCTACTCACCGGACGAGATTGTCAGGCAGATACGTCAGCGTCGGGTATCGGTCCTCGTGTGCGTGCCCAAGATGCTCGAGGTCCTGCGCGATCACATCATCCGCGCGGCGCCGGAGGCGGCCGAATCGCCGTCGGGGAAGAGCCACTGGATCCTGCGCTGGTGGCGTTATCGCCGGGTTCACCGGATGTTCGGCCTGAAGTTCTGGTCTTTCGTCGTCGGCGCCGCGCCGCTCGATCCGGAGCTGGAAGCCTTCTGGGGCCGACTGGGATTCGTCGTCGTGCAGGGATACGGCCTGACGGAAACCGCCCCGGTCGTCACGCTCAACCACCCGTTCCATGCCGCGAGGGGCGCTGTCGGCAGGCCCATCCCCGGCGTCGAGGTGAAGATCGCGGAGGACGGCGAGATCCTGGTCCGCGGCGACAACGTCACGACCGGCTACTTCAGGTCGCCAGACGAGACCAGCGCCGCGTTCACCGACGGATGGTTCCACACCGGCGACATCGGCGAGTTCGACGACAAGGGCCAGCTCCACATCCGCGGGCGCAAGAAGGAGATGATCGTCACCCCGGAAGGCCTCAACGTCTTTCCGGAGGACGTCGAACAGGTGCTCAACGCCCAGCCCGGCATCCGCGACTCTGCGGTCGTGGGCGCGTCGATGCCGGGCTCGACCGCCGAACGCGTGCACGCCGTCCTGCTCGTCGATCCTGGCACGGACGTCGACGCCGTCGTGCGCGCCGCCAACGCGAGCCTCGCCGATCATCAGAAAATCCGCGCGGCGGCCGTCTGGCCGGGGACCGAGCTGCCGCGCACCGAGGGGACGAGCAAGCTCAAACGCCGCGAACTCAAGCAGTGGCTCGCGGGTGGAGAGAAGCGCGAGCGCGCCGAAGCGGGCGCGCAGCGATCAGCCGTTGCCGTCGTCCAGCGCTTTGCACCGGGACGGACCATCACGGACGCCACCACCATCGACGAACTCGGCCTCAGCTCGCTCGAGCGTGTGGAGCTGATGATGGCGCTCGAGGAAGCGCTGCAGGTGACGATCGACGAGGCGCGGTACAGCGGCGCACGGACCGTTGGCGACCTCGAAGCGCTCGCGCAGCCGCTCGAGGCTGCCGGTCCGGCCGCGATCGCCCGCACCGAGCCGATCAACTTCCCCTCGTGGAACAGATCCTGGCCGGCCCGCACGCTGCGGCGCGCGAGCCTGCCGACCTGGATCCTGCCTCTCGGCCGCTTCTTCGCCCGCCTGAACGTCGAGGGCCTGGAGCACCTGCGGGACGTCGAGGGACCGGT
>DATIEW010000188.1:0-2615 GCA_035455585.1 Vicinamibacterales bacterium
CCGAGGCCGAAGCGCTCGGGGAGGTCCGACCCCGGGGCCGTCCCGGAGAGGACGACGAGGCGGTCCGACCGCGGGAACGGCAGCGGCTCGAGGAGGACCGTGTTGACGACGCCGAACATCGCCGCCACGGCGCCGATCGCGAGTGCCAGCGTACCGACCGCGGTGACGAGGAAGCCGGGCGTGCGGAGCAGCCCGCGCCCTGCATGTCGGAGATCCGTCTTCCACTGAGCGAGCACGATCGCCTCCCCTGGCAGGGTTCAGGAGTGGGACACGGCGCTGGGCCGGGCGGTTTGCCCACTACGACCGGGCCCGTGGAGGGTTTCAGCGGACCGCCGCGTCTCGGCGCAGCCGGAAAGCCGGCGCCTGGGGCGCCGGACGACGGGGCCGCCGGTGGGCGGACGATCGCGGCGTCCTACTGCCGCTTGAGGATGTAGTACCCGCTGCCCGCGTCGAAGCGCAGCTCGGTCGCCGGGCCGCTGCTGCCGCTCCGCCGAAAGGTCAGGAACGCGTTTCCCTGCCGGAACGTCCACGCGTCGACCCAGGGAAGCGGGCGCGCCGGTGAGCCATTGGCCGAGAACGCAATCCCCTGCGCTGTCTGGGTCACCTCGACGACCATGTCGCGGCCGCGCGAGGGCCCCTGGTACTTGCCGAGCAGCGGCGCCGCGTCGCCCGAGAAGGGCGTGAGCGTGGGACGCGTCCACGGCAGCAGCTCGGCCGCGAGCTCTCCCGCCACCGCCCCGGGATCGATGTTTCCGTTGCTGTTCATGAGCACGACGATCGCGGCCTGTGCATCGGGATACCACGCGGCCTCGGCCGTGAATCCCGTGATCGAACCCCCGTGCCCGATGAAGTTGAGCCCGCGGACGTCCTTCCCGACCGCGATCCCCATGCCGTACCGGAGCGGCGTGCCGTCGTTGAGCTTCGACGGCGTGATCATTTCGGCGTACGACTTCGGCGAGAGCACCTTGCCGCCGTGCAGGGCCGTGAGCCAGGTGACGAGGTCGCCCGCCGTGGAGCAGAGCGAGCCCGCGGCGAATGGCCAGGTGTGGACGTTCGTCGGCGCGCGCCGGATCTGGCCGTTCTGGACGGCGTACCCGTGTGCGCGGCGCTCCACGTTCTCCGAGCTGTTGCAGTACATCGAGCGCCTCATGCCTAACGGCTCGAACAGCTTCTTCTCGACGTATTCCTCGTACGTCATGCCGCTCGCCTTCTCGACCACCAGGCCGAGCAGCCAGAACGCCGAGTTGTTGTAGATCTGCGCCTCACCGGTCGCGAACTGGAACGGATATCGCTTGATGAGCGCGTAGGCGGAGTCGCGCGGAAAGCGACCGTTCGTCACGAGGTTGCCGAACTCCGGCATCTCGGTGAGTCCCTTGATGCCGGACGTGTGGTCCAGGAGCCGCCGCAGCGTGACCCTGTTGCCGCGGGTATCGAAGTCGGGGAGCCACTTCGTGATGTCGTCTTCGAGGCTGAGCTTTCCGTCATCGCGGAGCTGCAGAAGCGCGACGGCGGTGAACTGCTTCGTGATGGAGCCGATCTCGAACATCGCGTCGGCAGGCATGGGGATGTTCCACTCGACGTCGGCCTTACCGTAGCCTTTCAGGAGGAGCGTGTCGTTTCCCCGGACGACGGCGGCCGCGATGCCCACGGCGCGATTCTCCAGGACGCCGGAGCCCGCGAGCGAGTCGAGTTTCGTGACGAGCGCCGCACCTTCGGATTGCGCGGCCGCGGCGGTGGCGCTGGCCGCGAGCAGGGCGAGGATCGTCAGGGCGGAGCGCAGAACGGTCAGCGAGGGCATGGGAGTCGGGCGGCGGTAAGGGAGGGTCCAACGATGGCGAAGGTGCCGTGGTGGGAACACCCCTACGTGGCGCCACGCGCCGGGTTTCCCGTCAACGCCATACCGGGAACCGGGCGGGAGCCAGCGCGCGCCGAGGATCGCTCCTCGGGCCGGTCGTGCAATGTCTCGTGCTCGCAGTGGGCATACCAGCGCGCGTTGGCCCGCGCCGCATGTGGTCGTTCATCTGCGCGGCCACGGCGTTCACGGCCGACCCTCTCCCGGCGTGAGGATGCGGTCCTGCGCCGTGGGCTCCTCCGTGACGCGTGAGAGGGACCGTATCTCCGAGGCCGGGGTACGCCGGGCGCGTGAGCCGCATCTTCCTGGCGATGCTGATCGTCGCGGCGGCCGCTCCGCCGGCGCGTGCGCAGACGCCCGTGACCTCGCCGGACGCCGACTCCCTGCGTCCCGTGGTCCGCGGAACCGTGCGCGACTCGCTAGGCATCCCTGTCCACGGCGCGAGCGTGATGCTCAATCCCGGCGCGCTGATCCTCCGCACCGACACGGCCGGCCGGTTCACGAGCCTCCGTGCGCCCCTCGGAACTGTCGGCATCAGGATCCGCCGCCTCGGATTCGCACCCATCGACACGCAGGTCACGGCCCACGCGGGCGTGGTGCTCACGCTGGATCTCACCATGCGCCGGATCCCGCAGCCACTCGGCGAGGTCGTGGTGCGCGCCGATCGCGTGCGCCAGTGCCCAAGGTACTCGCTCGATGGGGTGCTCTGCCGCCGTGAGGTCGGACGCGGGCAGTTCCTGAATCGCGACGACATCGTGGGTAG
>DATIEW010000189.1:0-16124 GCA_035455585.1 Vicinamibacterales bacterium
AGTTGGGAGTTGACGTGCCAACGCCCAACTCCCGACCGCCTGTGGCACGACACGTTGGCGTTTGGGAGTTGGCAGTTGGGAGTTGACGTACCAACGCCCAACTCCCGACTGCCTGTGGCACGACAGGTTGGGGGTTGGGAGTTGGCAGTTGGGAGTTGACGGGGCTGTGCCTTGGTCAGCGCTGGCCCAGGCTTCGCAGCCCTTCCTGCGCCAAGGCCAGACCAGGCTCGAGACGGAGCGCCTCGCGGTAGTGGCGCGCGGCGTCGTCGATTCGCCCGCGCATCTGGGCGACGCGGCCGAGCGCGAAATGGGTCCGCGACGGTTGATACCCCATCTGCAGGAGCTGCCCGAGCTGCGCTTCGGCCCGGTCGTAGTCCCCTGTCTGGGTCGCCAGCGCCACGATGAGCGTCCGCGGCCGCGGATTGGCGGGATTGAGCCGCGTGGCGTTCTCGTAGGCCGCGAGCGCGTCCGTCAGACGGCCTTCCTGCTCGAGGACGCGGCCGGTGACCAGGGCGACGTCGAAGGATTGAGGTTCCACCCGCGCCGCGTCTTCGAGCCGCGCGCGGGCGGCACCGGTCTCCCGCCGAGCAAGATGGACCTCCGCAACCGAGAGCAGCGGCGCTGCGGTGTCCGGATTGAGCAAGGCGGCCAGCCCGTATTCTCCGAGAGCCTCGTTCAGCCTTCCAAGCTGCTCGTACGCCCGGCCGAGGAACAGATGGAGGTCGTACGCGCGCTCGTTCAGCTGAATCAGACGCTTCAGTTTTTCGGCCGCGGCCTCCGGCCGGCGCGCGCTCAGGTCGTCGATGGCCTGGCTGATGAGCTGGTTGAACTCCCGCCGCTCGGCGACCTTGTCCTTCGGATCGGCGCCGCGCGGTCCCGCTCCTGACGGCGTGGCGATGGCGCCTGCGTAGCCGAGGCTTCGCAGCCGCTCCAGCGTCTCCGGGTCCGGCTGCCGGATCGCCACGTCGCGCCCGCCCCCCAGGCCGCGCCAGATGCGCGTGGTTTCAGCGAGCATCCGGTCGGCCAGATCCCGCCGCTCGGCGTACAGGTTGTGCTGCTCGTCCGGATCGTCCCTCAGGTCGTACAGCTCGGGCCGTGGCGCGTCGATGAGCTTCCAGCCGTCGGCACGCAGCGATCGCAGCTCGCTCCAGCCGTAGTGCAGGCGCGGATAGTACGTTTCGGCGTAGGCGGCGCGGCCTGCCGCAGTCCCCCTGCCTTCGAGCAGCGGCACGATGCTTTCGCCGTCGAGCGGGCTCGACGCGTCGATTCCAAGCAGCCCGAGAACGGTGGGGAAGAGGTCCACGGCCCGCACCTGATCCGCGACGACGAGTCCCGGCGGAATGCCTGGGCCGCGCATGACCCACGGTATCCGCATGACTTCCTCGTAGAGGAACACGCCATGCTCGTCCTCGCCATGCTCCCCGAGCGCCTCCCCGTGGTCTGCGATTGCGATCACGAGCGTGCGATCGTACGCACCGCGCGCACGAAGCGCGTCGAGCAGGCGTCCGACCTGGTGGTCGGCGAAGGCGATCTCGCCATCGTAGGGGCGTGCCGCGAAATCAGTTGCGAACGGCTCCGGCGGCGCGTATGCCGAGTGCGGGTCGTAGAGGTGCACCCAGGCCAGGAAGGGCCGGTCATCGGGAACACCCGACAGCCACCGCAGGGCATCGTCCACGACGGCATCGCCCCGTCGCTCGGCGTTGGCTTCGCTGCCCGAGTCGACGCGGGTGAAGCCGCCCTCGAACGCCGCAAACCCTTTTGCGAACCCGTACGGCCGATCGAGCAGGAAGGCGCCGATGAAACCGCCTGTTTCATAGCCGCGGTCGGCCAGGACCTGTGCAAGCGTGACCGCGTCGGGTGGCAGCGGCGTCGACACGTTGTCCCTGACGCCAAGACGCCCCGGATAGAGTCCTGTGAGCAGCGCGGCATGCGATGGACCGGTGATCGGAGCCGGCGCCGCGGCGTCCGCGAAACGGACACCCTCGCGGGCGAGCGCGTCGAGGTTCGGCGTCCGGCCCTCGCGGTACCCGTACGCGCCGACGCGGTCCGCCCGGACGGTGTCCAGGGTGATGAGCAGGACGTTCTGGATGCCGTGGCCGGCGAAGTACGATCGCGCGAGGATCGCTGCGATCGCCGCCGCCGCGGTGAGAGCCAGCACGGCCACGAGAGCACGGCGTCCGCGCCGTGGGGATGACCGGGGAGTCTTCTTCGTCTTCTGCGCCGTCCCGCGCCGCGTCATCGGTCCCCGACCGTATCAGCCGCCGTGCGGCCGGGAGCCGAAGCGCCTTGGGAGTTGGGAGTTGGAAGTTTGGGTATCAGTTGGGAATTGGGAGTTGGGAATTGGGAGTTGGGAATTGGGAGTTGACAGAGCACGTTCGCCTGCTTCCCCTACCGCACCCACTCGAGCCGCCGCAGCGCGTCGATCGCGGCCTGCTTGTAGGGTCCGTCCATCTTCAGATAGCGCTCGTACAGCTCGGCGGCCTTGCGGCGATCGGCATCGTTCGAGACCCAGCGCCGTTGGCTGGATATGTACCGATGGCTCCGGACGTAACGCATCTCGTACGCCTTTGCGAGGTTGAAATAACCGAGGGGCTCGCCGGGCGCCACTTCGGTCGCGCGTGAGAAGGCGGCTATCCCATCGTCCAGCGCGCCCCGGCGGACGTGGATCACGCCGATGGCGTTCTGGAACTCCGGCTCGGACGGCCAGCGCTGTTCGCCCTCGCGAAGAACGGCCAATGCGCTGGTCGAGTCGGACATCTGGAGATGTGCATCGGCGAGGTCGAAGTAGACCTCCTCCAGATCCGGAGCACGCTCGCGAACCGTGGTCCAGGCCTCCAGCGCCCGCTGGTAGTTCTGCAGCGCGAACTCGGACAGGCCGAGCGCGTAGAACACCCATACGGGCGCCTCGTCCCGCGCGGCCTCCGCGAGGGCCTCTCGTGCTCCCTCGACATCTCCTTTCGCGTAAAGCGCCCAACCCTCATGCGCCCGCGGCGTCGCTGCAGCCGGCGTGAGCCTGACGGCCGACGCTTCCCGCTCGCGGAGAGCCTCGACATGGCGATAGGTTTCGCGCTCTCGCGGAACCGGCATGGGCGTGCCCACCGCTTCCACGCTCGGAAGCGGCCTGGGGGCCGCGAGCGCATCGCGAAGCGCCTCCTCTTCCTCCTTCGGCGGCGAAGCGGCCTTGATCGGTTGTGGCACGAGCAGGCGCGACGGCTCGAGCGCGAGATAGCCGCGCCGCGCGCGCACCCGGACGTCGGAACGATTCACGCGCACCTCGATGGGCCGGTACTTCCCGTCGAACGCCGTATCCGTCGACTGATAGCCGATCACATAGTACGTGCCTGCGTCGCGCGCGATCTCGTCGAGGGCGCGGCCGATGTTGTTCTCGTTGCGGATCATGAGGCCGCCGGTGTCGACGGCCAGGCTGTTGGGGCCGTCGCTGAGCATGTCGAAGGCTGCCGGCCCGGCGGCCGAATCGACGATCGTCTGTCGCTCGACGATGCCGGCGCCTCCGCCGCGGTTCAGGCCCCGGACGTCGATGGCGTACAGCCGCGCCCCTGCCCGCGTCGTCTGTCCCACGACCTGTCTGAGGCTGGTCTCCATCCGCTCTGTGACGAAGCCGTCCGACAGGAACACGATGGTCTTCGGTCCGGGCACCCGGGCCAGCCCGGAGGCGAGCGCGTTGATTGCCTTCAGCGTCTCGACCGTCGCGCGCTCGATCTCGGTGTGCAGCCGCCGGGCTTTCTCCTGGATTTCCTGTTCGGCTCTCTGGCAGCTCTCGGGCTCTTCGCCGCATGCGCGGATCACGGCGCGCTTGAGTGCCTCGCGATCGTTGTTGGAGATCTGGATCGCCTCCAGCTCGTCCCGGAGGCGCGGCCACTGCCGCGCCAGATCGATCTGCCGGTTCCGCGCTTCGGCCGTCGGCTTGACGGTCTTCGCGGCGGCCACCAGCTCCGCGCGGACGCTCGTCAGCCGGTTGTTCACCATCCGCGAGCCCTCGACGATGCCGCCGAGATCCCCCTCGTTGAAGCGATCGCTCAGATACTCTTGGACGGCCGCACGGGCCCGGTCGAAGCCCGCACCGGGCGTCAGGTGGTTCACGTCGAAGACGAAGATCCACGTCTGCCGGGAGGGAGCGGCGGGCGTCGCAGAAGTGGAATTGCCGGGCAGAGCCGGTGGTGCAACGGCAGCAGGCGCCGCTGCTCCCTGAATCAGGTAGAGGCTCTGGATGCGCTGAGGAGAGCCGCTCTCGAGGATCTCGAAGTCCTCCGGCTTCAGGTCGAGGACGAACCGGCCGTCCTTGTCGAACACGCGGACGTCGACTTCGATGACCTGCACGCCCGAGCGGAAGGGCGGCTGCTCCTTCTGGGCCGCGCCAGGCGGCTGGCCGGCAGGCACCTCACCGGCGCCGGCCAGCAGCGCGACAACGGCGAGGCGCTGCCAACTCCCAATTCCCAACTCCCAACTCCCAATGAATTCCCAACTCCCAACTCCCAACTTGAAGGCGGGCACTCTTGGGAGTTGGGAGTTGGCAGTTGGAGTTTGACTAGGCCCCCGACACACCCGCGATCTGTATACGGAATTTCTTTCGATCCTGCTTCTCGGCCCAGGCCAGACGCCGGCCGTCGTCGGACCAAGCCGGCAGGCGCACGTCCTTCGTCGAATCGATCTCCTGCTTACGCCCCTGCTCGTCCATGAGCACCAGGCGCCCGTCCAGGTTGGCGAAGGCAATCGTCCCGGTGCCCGCGGGTCCCCAGCCGTAGGTGAGGCCCGGGACGATCGGCGGGCCCTCCCAGCGTCCGATCACCTCGCCCTTGAGCAGCATCGAGATGATCTCGACGTTCTGCGACGGCTGGTTGGCGAACTCGTCGACCGGGATGCCGGTCGATCCGGGGTCCACGCCGCCGCGCGCCAGCGCGCCGCCCATCGGCCTGGCGGTCGCGGAGACGTTCTTCTTCTGGATGTCGAGCGCGATTTCGAACGCCGGATTCCCCGGGGCCGTCTTCCCGTTCTTCCAGGCCCAGTACTTCGCGGCCCAGTCGGGCTCGGCGTCGATCTTCTTGACCTTGCCGGTCGCGACATCGAGCAGATGATGCTTCAGGTCCATGCCTGTCCGCGTGCGCTTCATTGCGGCGAGGTACAGCTGCTGTGCATCGGGCGACCAGCTGATCTGCCAGGGCTCGCCGTCGATCTTGTCCATGTCGACGATGGCGACCGTCTTCGCCGAATCCAGCGCGAGCTTCGAGGCGTCGGCGGGCGCGGGGACTTGCGCGGCCGTCAGGAGCAGAGCGGGAATCAGGAACATCACACTACCTCATCACTGCTTCAGCATCGGGGGGTTGCCGGACGGCGGACATTTCGATTCTGGCAAGCCTCTCGCGCAGCTCCGGCGAATCAGGGATTGCTGCCAGCCCTGCGCGCAGCGCTTGCACGGCCAGGGCCGGCTGCGAGAGCTTCAGGTACGCGTCGGCGAGCGCGAGGTGTGCCGGAACGAGCGAAGGATCGAGGTGAGCGGCGCCACGCCAGGCGCTCAGCGCGGCGCGTGTGTCGCCGGCGCCATCGTGCGCCCATCCGAGAAAGAACGCGGTCATCGCGCTCCCGGGATCGGCGCCGAACGCGCGCTCGAGCGCGGCCGCGGCCCCCTGATAGTCTTCGCGCACGAAGAGCGCCAGCCCGCCGAGTGCCAGCGCCGCAACGCCCTCGTCACCGCCCGCGCGGCGCAGCTCCAGCTCGACGTGCTCCCAGCGGTTCTCCGCCGCGCGGCGCGCGGCCGTCTGCGCCGGAGTACCCTGGGCGCGCCGGGCCAGCCAGGCGATGTACTTCCGCGCCAGGTCGCCCTGGATGATCTCGGCCGGCGACACCAGTTCGGAAGCCGCAGCGGCCGCCTGCGTCTGGACCGGCGCTCGGCCCTCGAGTACTTCGATCTGCCGCGTCCGCTCGGCGACCACCTCGCCCCGCGCGCGGATCGTGGCGTGCGCGATGTACTGGCCGGGCGCGATGTTCGCGAGCGGCAGCAGGAACCGCGCACGCTGCGTGATCCCGGCGGCATCCTCGTCTTGATCCGACAGGTCGGCGTCGAATGATGCCACCGGCGTCTGCTCGTTCTCCCGGCGCAGCTCGATACTCACCTCGAGGCCTTTCATCTGCACGGCGGAGCGGCCGTACGCCTCGATGACGCCCGACAACCCGTCGTCGGCATACGCCCGCGGACGCACCGGCAGCGCGCCGAGCGCCGATCCGAGCACGAGATCGCTCACCGTCACGTCGGGCCCCTCGAGCGGCCGCACGTCGACACGCCGGTCGGCGCTGCCAGCCAACCCGCCCGGCTCCCGGACCACCGTGCGCATCAGGTACGATCCCGCCGGCACGTTGAACTGCACGCGCCACGTGCCGGTGCCCACGCCCGCGCCCTCCCGCGTCTCGGCCGGCAGCGGGATCGTGCCGGTCCCGCTCGCGACCACCCGGCCGTCTCGCACGTCGCGCGCGACGAACACCACATCGGCGGCATCGGCCGGCGTCGCGCGCACGGGCAGATCGGCGTTGAGACTCAAGACGACGCGATGCTGGCCTGGCTCGGGCGCCTTCAGAACGTAGGTTGTATAGTCGAGCTTCAGACCCTGATGCACGAACGGCGCGCCGAGCACGTTGTTGATGCTCCGCCGCCGATCGGCGACAACGGACTGCGCAGGGAGGGCGTACCCCGTTCGCGCACTCGTTTGCGCACCCGGCCGCGTGACCTTGATGGACACCCGCCGGTACTTGCCGCGGTCGGCGCTTGCCTCCGCGGGTGGTGCGAACCCTATCAGGTAGTAATCCTGCGCCTGGTCGGCCAGCGCGTCGAGCACGCGATCGCTGCGGCCGGAGGCGTCGACGACGAGCTGGCCGTCGGTCTCGACGGCCAGCGTCGACATCGGGGCGATTCGCGCCTGGATCTCGGTGGCGAGTGTCGTATCGGACACGTAAGGCTCGTTCAGAGCAGGTCCCCTCTGGTTGAGATCGAACGAGTAGAACACGCAGTAGCTCTGGGCCGCGGCCGCCGCGACCGTTTCGAGCTCCCTCGTCAGGTTGTCCTGGAAGAACCCTTCGGAGAAGAAGATGACGGTCTTGCGGCCGTCGACGTCTCTGAACCCCGCGATGACGTCTGCCAGCCGCTGGAGGAACTGACGGGAATCGCTGTCGGACTGGTTGACGATGGTCCGGGCGTTCTCGATGATGAGCCGGCGCGCGACTCCGGGTTCTTCGCTGGCCGCCGCGCTGGCCGCGCCGCCGCCGACGGCACCGATCACATCAGCACCAGCCTGCGCGGTCATCCGCGCCATGACCTTCAGCGTGAGCTGCTCGTCGCCTTCGACGATCCGGTGCGCTTCGTACAGGGTCATCGTGCCGAGCGGCGACGCGACAGTGCGCGCGAACGAACCGCGAATGGCGGTCAGTTCCTGGATGGCTCGCGTCTTGTCGGCGGTGAACCCGAGCTGGGGCCCAGGCCCCGGGAGCGCATAGAGCGCCACCCGATCCGACGGCCTGACCCGCGTGCGCAGGAACTGCTCGGCCGCCATGCGCGCGCGTTGCTCGTTGCCGGGCGTGATGTGCTGCTGGTCGAAGATCAGGATGTAGAGATGCCCGCGGGGGAAGGCCTCGTTTGAGGAAACCTCGGCGGTGACCGCGCGGATCGCGGCATCAACATAGGCCCCGGCCGGTTCCGTGACGCGCTGGAAGAGCACGATGGGCAGCCGTTTTCCGGCGTCGTAGACCTCGATCTCGTCGGGCCGCAGATCGGTAATCGGACGACCGCTGGCGTCCACGACCCGGACATCGAACCGCACGAGATCGACGCCCGACCTGAACGTGGGCGGTGGCTCGGGCTGTTGAGCGGCCGGTGTGAAGCCGGCCAGGACGAGGATGGCCAGTGTCCAGAAGGGCTGCGCCACGCATCCTCTCTTTCTGTCTTCCTGTCGGTACCTGCCGACTTGTATCCGTCCGCGGGTCCCTGCGCACCGAAGCACATCGGCCCGCGGCGCCTCGGCCGGACGCGCGGAAAATTGCGCCTCCGGCGATAGCCTCACGGTGGCCGCTCCGGCTCGGGCAGAGCGGAGGCCGGCGCTCAATCAGTTGGGCGCCCGGCTATCCCCTGCGACAGCGGCGAATCGGCGCCTCCGCGGTAGGGTGCGCCTACGGCGCAATTTTCGAACTGACGCCTCGCGCTGGCCGCATCGCGCCGCGGGCCGATGTGCTCCGGCGCGCTCCCGCTCACAGGTCATCCCGATTCTAACCCGGACGCCGGGCCGCTTCGGCCCTTGCCGCCGCCGCTTTCTGCGGCTGGCCGAACATCGTCCAGAGCTGCGCCGCCAGGCCGTACCCAGCCCTGGTGGGAGACTGCCGGACGAGGTCCGCAACCGCCTTGTCGGACTCGGAATCCCGTCCCATCGCACGGTAGAGCATCGCCAGGCCCGCGTGCGCGCGCAGATTGGCAGGGAACAGCTTCAGCTCGGCGGCAAAGAACGGCTCGGCTTCGGCATAGCGTTCGAGGCGCGCAAGCGAGTCGGCGATGTAGAAGCTGAGCTCCGGCATCTGCACGGTCCTCGTCGCGAGCGCGTCCCGTGCCTGAAGAAAATGCGGCAGCGCGGCCGAGAAATCTCCATTGCGGTGCAGGAGGAGACCCTCGATGAACGACGGCATGGGCAGCGTGGGATCGGCCTCCCGCGTGAGCTGCGCTTCGCGCCTGGCCGTGGCGGCGTCGCCGCGCTCGACGGCGATTCTCGCCAGCAGCTCATGCGCGGCAACCGGGGCAACCTCCACGCTCAGCTCGGCGTGCGCCTGCGCTTCGTCCAGCTTTCCGAGCCGCAGAAGCCCCGTCGCCGCTCCAGTCAGGCCTGACGGGTCTCTCGGATTCCTGCGGACGACTTCCTTGAAGGCGGCGATGGCGTCCGGCGTCCTCCCTCGCTTCTCGTACAGCCCGGCGAGCTGCAGCCACACGTCGGTCATCGCGGGATCCTCGTCGAGCAGCTCGCGAAAGAGTGCGATCGCCTCGTCGTGGCGGCTCGCTCCGGCCAGATCCGCGCCGCGGCGGTAGCGCTGCAGTGTCGCGACCTTGTCCTTCGGATCCGGGAGGTCATCGCTGGCCAGGCGAAGGTCCGACGCTCTGTGCGTTCCGACATACCCGAGCGCCGCGAGCTTCTGGCGTTCCTCCTCGGAGACGGCCGAAGGCGCGTCGACGGCCGCATTCGCCATGAGTGTCTCGAGCGTGCGGCGCATCGCGCCGTGGACTTGCGGGAGGTCGCCGGCGAGCGACGTCCGCTCGCCGGGATCCTGCGCGATGTCGTACAGCTCGTCGCGAGGGGCACGTATGAACCGATAGCGTTCGTCCGTCAGCGCGTACAGCTCGCTCCAGCCGAAGTGGTAACGCGGCGACAACGACTCGGAGTAGATGCTCGCCGTGTCGAGGGATCCGGATCCCTCCAGCGCCGCGCGGAGCGATCGGCCAGACAGGCCGGGAGGACGGGGCGCGCCGGCAAGGTCGAGCACCGTCGGCACGAGGTCGATCTGCTGCACCGGCGCGGCGATCTTACTGCCGGCCCCGCGCATGCCTTGCAGTTTGATGACCAACGGCACGTGAATGGTCTCGCGGTACAGGAAGATGCCGTGCTCGTCCTCGCCGTGATCCCCCAGGCCCTCGCCGTGATCCGACAGCAGGATCATGGTCGCGCGATCGTAGAGGTCCTTCTGCCGCAGGTACGCCAGGAGCTGGCCCACGATTTCGTCCGAGTACTCGACCTCTCCGTCGTACGGCTCCTTCCCGGAGTAGCGCGCGGGCGGCGCGTACGGTTTGTGAGGCTCGTAGATGTGAACGAAGAGAAAGAACTTCGGCGAGGGCTGGCGATCGATCCACTGGGTCGCGGCGGTCAGCGTGTCCGAACCAGGACGCTGGACCTGCCCGAGCGGCACGTCGGGAGAGACTGCGGGCAGGGAGTCGTCGTACACGTCGAACCCCTGGTCGAACCCGGTCTGGTGCCGCAGCACGTAGGCCGACACGAACCCGCCGGTCGCAAAGCCCAGCTCCTTGAGCGCGTGCTGCAGCAGGCGCTGGTCCGGTTTGACGGAGAAGCCGATGTTGTCGCGGACGCCGTGCTCGAACGGCAGCCGCCCCGACAGCATGGACGTGTGCGCGGGCAGCGTCTGCGGCGAGTGCGCGTAGGCGTTCTCGAAGAGCACGCCATCTGCGACGAGCTGATCGATGTGCGGCGTCCGGGTTCCCGTGTAGCCGTACGCGGGAAGACGGTCGGCACGCAAGGTGTCGATCGAGAAAAGGACGATCGGGCCATCGGCGATCGTGGCCGTTCCCGGCGTCCGCCAGAGCCACAGCGCCGCCGACAACAGCACAGCGATGCCGGCTGCCACGAGCCAGCGGATCGTGCGCGCCGGCGCCACGTCCCGCGTGGCTCCCGTCCTACGTCCTTTGGGTAGTCGCTTGCTCATCGATCATTGTCCTGATCCGCGGTTCGATCCGTGGTTCGCGATCCGTCCGGACTGCGAACCGCGAACTGCGAACTGCGAACCGCGAACCGCGGTATCATTGCGCCAGCAACCGCCTGATCCGTTCGATATCGCGTGCGTAGGCTCGAGGCGGAGCGGTGCGGACGAACTGTTCGAGATACGGGCGGGCCTCCTCCAGGCGGCCGGCATTGACCAGCTCGGTGCCGAGATTGAACAGCGCGTCGTAGTTCGTGCGATCGAAGCCGGCGGCCCGGCGCCAGTGCTCGATGGCTTCGTCCGGGCGTCCCGTCTTGAGCGCTGCGACGCCGAGGCCGGCATGCGCGCGTGACGACTGCGGGTCGGCGCGAACGGCGCGCGCGAACGCCTGTTCGGCGGCCGCGAAGTCCTCGCGCTGCAGATGCACCGTGCCGATGTTTTCGAGCGCGAACGCGTCGCGCGGGTTGATCGCGAGGACGCGCTCCAGCATCAGGAGCGCTTCGGCATTGCGGCCGGCCCGCGCGTATGCGATGCCGAGCGCGTTGAGGCCCTCGGTGGTGTCCGGATCGGCCGCCAGGAGGCGCTCCAGGAGTTCGATCGCGCGCTCGGAGGCCCCCGTTTCTGCCAGGAACGTCGCGAGACGGATCTCGGTCTCGATGTCCGGACCGTTCCTCTCGATCGTCCGGCGCAGCGTCGAGATGGCCTCGGCCGCTGCGCCGTGCTCCCAGTGAATGGTGGCCAGCCGCCGGTACGCCAGGCTCATCGCCGGCCGTCTGTCGAGGATCTGGTGGTACGTATCCACGGCCTCCTTGTAGCGGCCCGACTGGTGCAGCTCGATGCCCCGCGACATCATGATCTCGAGGTCGATGAGGTTCTTGGGGTCGTCTTCCTGCCCGTACTGCGTCTTCCTCGGAGCGGCTCCCGAGACGTAGCCGAGCGACCGCAGACGCGCGCGCGCGGCGGCGTTCTCGGCCGCCGGTTCACCCGGCAAGGTCGCCTCGAAGGCATTCAGCCGGGCCGTCAGCCGCTGCAGACGATCGCGTTCGGTCCCCGCCAGGTTCTTCGTTTCGATCGGATCTGCCTCGAGGTCGTAGAACTCCTCGATCGGCAGGTCGATGTACTTCTCGCGATCGACGATTACGCCCCAGAGCGGCGCCCAGCCGCGCGTGATCAGCGGCGTCATCGCTTCGAAATAGGAGGCGCGCGGCTGCGCGTCGGCATCACGGGCAAGCGGCAGCGGGCTTCCTGGAAGGCCCGGGGGCACGTCGACCGCGAGCAGCGCGGCTACGGTCGGCAGGACGTCGATATGTCGTACGGGAACGCTGCTCGTCGCCCCGTTCGAGCCGACAGTGAGGCCAGAGCCGACCTGCGCCACGATCAGCGGCACCCGGAGGGTGGACTCGTAGGCGAAGATGCCATGCGTCTGCTCGCCGTGATCGCCGAGCGCCTCGCCATGATCGGACGTCACGATGACGGCGGTCGGCCTCGAGCCGCGTCCTGCGAGGTCGAGGAGCGGCCCGAGGGCGCGATCGACGTACGCGACCTCGCCGGCATACGGATCGCTCGCATAGTCGCCATCGAACGGCGACGGGGGCGCATACGGGGCGTGCGGATCGAACACGTGCACCCACGCGAGCCACGGCTTCTGTTGCTGCTCGATCCACGCGCGGGCGGCCGACACGACCTCTCCGGCGCGCCGCTCGGTGAACTTGAAATCGGCCTGCGCCACCTCGCGGCCCCCCACATCGTCGTACACGTCGAATCCCTGCGCGAGCCCGAACTGCCGGTCGAGCGGAAAGGCGCCGACGAAGGCGCCCGTGGCGAAGCCCTTCGCTTTCGCCAGCTCCGCCAGCGTCAGCGCGGAGTCGCCGAGACGGAAGCCGGCGTTGTCCCGAACACCGTGCCCGAACGGATAGCGTCCGGTGAGAATGCTCGCGTGGGACGGCAGCGTCATGACGGCGTGGGCGTGAGCGAACGTGAAGCGGACGCCGTCCAGGGCCAGACGATCGAGGTTCGGCGTCGCCGCGCGGCCGCCGTAGCTTCCGAGCGCATCACCGCGCAGCGTGTCGATGGTGATGAGGAGCACGTTCTGATCCGCCGTCCTGACGAACGTCGGAAACGCCGCGCGGTCGCCGCGCCACAGCCAGAAGAAGGCCAGCGACGCCGCCAGCACGAGCGCGGCGAGCAGCCACCACATGACCCGGCGCAGCGTCGGTTGACGCGATACGGCAGGCGCGCGCCGGCGTGTCGTCTTTCGGCTCACGTACCTCCTCTCCCTTATCCCCTGTCCTTGACCCTTACGGCGTCATTCTGGACTGATGTACCGATAGAGAAGCCGGATCAGCGCGTAGGCGTGCGACATCGAATCGGTCGAAAACGCGATCGTGTCCGGCGCGGGCCGCTTCATTCCAGGCAGGATCTCGGCTACCTGTGGTATCAGCGTGTCGCGAAGCTGTACTTCGACGTTGTAGGCGGACTCGCGGCGTGGCGCGGTCCGGCGGGCGCCCGCCACCGCGTCGCGCGCGGCGGCCTCGATCTCGCGATGCACATCGGCCAGCGGGCGCAGTTCCACGGCGCGCTGGTTGATGGCCCGCTTGACCGCGACCGTGCGGGCACCCGTCGCCACGGACGCCACTTCCGCGACTGCCACGTCATCGCCGGTGACCAGGACGACGGGCACGCCGTACCATCCGGCCACGAGCGTATTGAGACCTCCCTCGCCCAGCGAGCGGCCGTTGACCCGGACGTCTGCGACGACCCCGCTGCCCGTATGGGCGAACACGCCCCTTGGCGCTCCGGCCTTCGCGTGGTAGCCGACGAAGATCACCGCGTCAAAGGAGTCGTCCAGTCCCTCCATCATCCCATGCCGCTTGAAGCTGTGGCTGATGAGGCGGACCGATGGGTCGAGATCCTCGAGCCGCAGGTTGCGCATGCTGCCATGCGAATCGTTGACCACGATCTCCGTTGCGCCTCCCGCCCGCGCTCCCCGTATCGCCGCATTCACGTCGTCGGCCATCAGCTTGCGCGAGCGGTTGTACTCGGCGCCCGTGGCGGAAAGCTGGTCGCTCCCCGAAATGCCGCTGATTCCTTCCATGTCCGCCGAAATGAACACCTTCTTTCCAGCCTGCCCGTGCATCGGCGCGGCAAGCGCCGCCGTCACCAGCGCAGCGAGCACCCGCCTCGCAGACCGTCTGCCTCTGGTCATTCGGATTCCCCTTGAGTGCCTTGTACCCTATGCGGCTCGCAACGAGAATTCTGTACTCGTTTGGGGCGAGCCGCAGCGCCCGCAAGGGAGCGGTGCGGGGCGTGGGGCCCCCGCGAGCGACCGAGCCGGGGTGTGGGGCAGAGCCCCACGTTGGTTTGTGCGCAGCCCAACTATAGCAGGGCCGGTGCACCTCTGGACCGGAGCGACGGAGCGCGGGTCTGGAGCAGGCGAGCCCCCGCGGCGGTTTAGTCACTGCGGCGGCGTTGATGTATTCTGACCCGACGCGGCGTTGGACGTTGGTCGAAGAGATCTGCACGAACAACTGCGACGGAGTGGCTGATGCGATGAGGCAGATGAGATTGGGTCTTTTCCTCCTTGCGGCGACTGCGGTTCTTCTCGGCGCGTTCGCGGCGCCGGCGGCCGCTCAGGCGCCCGGCGTCAGGGCCGGGGCGTCGATCGATCCCGATCAGTTCTATTTCGGCGGACACTACGAAACGGCTCCGCTGGTCGATCGCCTGCGCTTCCGGCCCAACGTGGAGGTTGGCCTGGGCGACGACGTGACGGTCATTGCGCTGAACTTCGAGTTCACGTACGCCTTTCCGTCGCGGAACCAGTGGAGCCTCTACGTCGGCGGCGGTCCCGCGCTCAACATCATCGACAGGGATGACGACACCGACCCCGAGGGCGGGTTCAACATCCTGCTCGGCGTCGAGCACCGGCGCGGGTTGTTCTTCGAATTCAAGGTCGGCACGATCGACAGCCCCGACATCAAGTTCGGCGTCGGGTACACGTGGCGGTGAGGAGGGCTGGTGTTTCCGTATCACGACGAAAACGCGACGCAGCGGCCAGCCTACGTCACCCTGGTCCTGATCGCGCTGTGCGTGGTGACGTGGATCGTCATCCAGGGCGCCGGGACGACGAATCCGCTCGCGGCCTCGGTGTGCAACCTGGGGTTGATACCGGGCGAGCTGACCGGCGTGCTGCCTCCCGGCACGTCGTTCCCGCTCGGCGACGGGTTGGTGTGCCTGACGGATCCGGGCCGTCAGGTCTCCAACGTGTTCACGTCGATGTTCCTCCACGGTTCCTGGATGCACCTGCTCGGCAACATGTGGTTCCTGTGGCTCTTCGGCAACAACATCGAGGACTCCATGACGCGGCCGCGGTTCCTGATCTTCTACCTGCTGTGCGGCGTGGCGGCGGCGCTGCTGCAGGTGTTCTTCGAGCCGGATTCGCGGATACCGATGGTCGGCGCGTCAGGCGCGATCAGCGGCGTGATGGGAGCCTACCTGGTCCTCTACCCGAACGTGCGGGTCTACACGATGGTGCCGCTCGGCTTCTTCCTCACCTCCATAGCGCTGCCCGCATGGGTGATGCTGATCTACTGGGCGTTCCTGCAGGTCGTGGGCGGGTTCTCGCGGATCGGCGGCGAGGGCGGGGGCGTCGCCTTCTGGGCGCACATCGGCGGCTTCGCCGCCGGCGTCATCCTGGTCAAGCTCTTCGAGCGTCCCGACAACGTGCTTCGCCATCGCACGCAGCACTGGCAGCCGCAGCGGGTGGGGTGGCGCTAGAGAAACGTGCGTCGTGAGTTGAGAACGCTCAGAACTCGCGACTCATGACTGAGAACAACTCGGGCTCGGAGCCGGTGAGAAGCGTCAACTCCCAACTCCCAACTCCCAACTCCCAACATCCAAGGCACCCGACTCCTGGCATGGTTGCTGGAACCCGATGCGTCTCACGGGCTGAGCGCCGTAAGTCTTCGAGTTCCAGAGAGTGCTCCCAATCTGATCTCCTTGGGCGTTGGAGTTGGAGATTGGGAGTTGATCCCGTTCTTCTCGCCCTCTCAGAACTCACTTCGCCACGACGATCGACGTCTGCACGTTGTCGCCGGCGTTATAGGTCAGCGCGCTGTGAGTGATGCCGTTCACCGTGAAGGTGACGCTGCCGACGCGGTTGTGAACGGTCGGTGAATTCACGGTGCAGGTGCCGCTGCCATTGGTCAAGCAGCTGGCGGCACCGGTCGCGCCATTGCTCCACGCCCCGTTCGCCGTCGCATTCGCCACCGGGTTGCCGTTGTTGTCGTGCACGAGGATCGTCACCTGCGCGAACCAGTTCGGTCCGCCCGCCTTCACGCCGTCTCCCGACAGCCCCCCGACGTGCATCGATGTCGCTGGACTCTGGGCGTGCGTCGTCGCTTCGTCCGCGTTCGAAGCGGTGGAGTCGGTCACGTTCGTCGCGCGCACGCGGAAGTTGTAGGTCGTGCTGGCCGACAGACCCGTGCTGGAGTAGCTGGTCGTGCCCGCGGGCAGCTGGGCGATCTGGGTGAAGCTCGAGCAGCCGCTGCCCTGGCAGCGGTCGACGTGGAAGTTGGCCTCGTTGGTCGAGTTGTCCGTCCACACGAGGTTGATCTGGGACGACGACGCGGCCGTGGCGATCAGGCCGCTCGGGGCAGTCG
>DATIEW010000190.1:0-2819 GCA_035455585.1 Vicinamibacterales bacterium
CTGCGCGATCCGATCGGCAAGCGTTGGTCCTTCGACCAGCTCCAGTACCAGGGCGTGGGGCGGGTCCGGCTCCGGGAACGGACCGGCCGACCCGCCATCCACCACTCCATAGATCGCCGCGATGTTCGGGTGATTCAGTGCGGCCAGTGTCTGCGCTTCCCGCGTGAATCGTGCGAGTCGCTCGGGATCGCGGGCCAGGCGGTCGGGGAGGACCTTGATGGCGACGTCGCGGTTGAGCCTGGTGTCGCGCGCGCGATACACCTCGCCCATGCCGCCCGCGCCGATCGGCGCGGCAATCTCATACGGCCCGAGATGCGTGCCCGGCGATAGCGACATCGGGTTCGTCCCGGCTCACCTCTGCCACCAGAACGGCGCCCGCTCCCGCGGCTGGTTCCCGATCTCGTTCAGCGTCTTCGCGTCGTACAGCCGCCCGTTCAGCATGACCATCGCGATTGCCTCGGAATTGCGGATGTTCTCGAGCGGGTTGCGGTCGAGCACGATCAGATCCGCGAGCTTCCCCTTCTCGAGCGAGCCGATGTCGCCGTCGAGCCCGAGGTACCGCGCGCCGTCGATCGTCGCCGCGCGCAGCGCCTCCATCGGCGTCATGCCGCCCTGCGCGAGCATCCACAGCTCCCAGTGCGCGCCCAGCCCCTGCAGCTGGCCGTGCGCGCCGAGCAGCACCACGCCGCCCGCATCCACGATCTGCTTCGCCCCCTTCGCGATCAGCACGTGGTTGAAGTCGTTCTCTGGCGCCATCAGCCGCCGCCGCGACCGCGGGTCCACGATCTCGCGCGGCACGAACCCGAGCAGCCGCTCGTTTTCCCAGACGTTCGTGTGCTGATACCAGTAGTACTCACCAGACAGCCCGCCGTAGCCCACGATCAGCGTCGGCGTGTAGCCGGACGCGCTCTTCGCGAACAGCTCCACCGTGTCCTTATAGATCCGCGGCACCGGCAGCGAATGCTCGACGCCCGTGTGGCCGTCGAGCACGTGCGTCTGGTTCATGTAGAGCAGCGAGCCTCCCTCGGGCACGTTCAGCATCTGCAGCTCGCGCGCCGCCTTCACGAGCATCTGCCGCGCGTCGCGCCGCTGCTGGTTGTAGCTCTTCACGCTGATGGCGCCCATCGCCTTCTGCCTCCGCAGGTGCGACAGGGCATCGTCGTAGGACTCGACGACGGCCTTGAAAGGCGTCTCGGCGCCGTAGAGAATCGTTCCGGTCGAAAACAGGCGCGGCCCGAGCTTGGCGCCCGAGCGCACGAGCTCGGCGTTCGTGAATACCGTCTCGCTGTTGTTGGACGGGTCGTGCGCGGTCGTCACGCCGTAGGCGACGTTGGCCGCGAGCGGCCAGCTCGATTGTGCCAGGAGCCCGGCCGACTCGCCGCCGACGTGCGCGTGCACGTCGATGATGCCGGGCACGATCGTCTTGCCCTTGACGTCCACGCGCTTCGCGCCGGACGGTACGGCGACAGATGACGACGGCCCGATCGCCGCAATGCGGTTGCCTTCGACGACGATCGTGGCGTTGTCGATGACGCCCGGCGTGCCCTGAATCGCGCCCGGCTTCAGCCCGGCCATCGAAACCACGCGCGCGCCGACGAGCGCGATCGTCCCGGCGGGAATATCGCTCTTCGCCATGAAACCGATGTCGATGCCGCTGGCCGCCGGCTCCTCGGCCTTCGGCTGACCTCCCTCGACGAACGCGAACGTGCCGGCGAGATCGCGCGAGAACAGCTCCGGACCTAGCGCCCAGTGGAGCGTGCGGCTGTCGCCGGACCAGTGGAGGTAGAAGCCTGCGTCGCGCGAGACGCGCTGGACGGGATACGCCTGGGTCGACGGGCCGATGTCGACGGGACGGCCGGTTCTCGGGAACGGCGCGATGAACGTCCTGAACCGCTCCTCGAACGCCAGCCACCTCCCGTCGGGCGACACGGCGTACTGCATGGCGTTGTTGCTGCGCACGTGCTCGATCTCGTCGCGCCCCGGAAGCGGCGAGTCGCCGCTCGGAAGCCCGACGCTCAGGAGCGTGAACTTCTCGTTCCGCGTCTCGCGGACGTAGATGCGCGTGCCGGTGTGATCGAACTCGGGAGCCGATCCGCCATCGCGCGCGAGCACGGGCTCGCCGCCCGCCACGGGAAGGACGTAGACGCCGGCATCCCCGCTCATGTACGGTCCGCGCGTCGTGTCGCCGCCTACGTGGCGATAGACGAGCATCCGGCCGTCCGGCGAGAACGACGGCTCCACGTAGTGTCCCGGCTTCGAAACGACCACGCGCCCGCCGGAGCCGTCCGGCCGCACGACCCGGACGCGCCCCATCTCCACATCGTTCCAGGTCGTGTAGACGATCCACTGTCCGTCGCGCGAGAAGGCGGGATGGAACTCGAAGGTGTCGCCGCCGGCCCGCGGCTGCGCCGAACCATCGCCGTTCGAACCCGCAGTGGTCGTCTCGACGGGCGACGTCAGCCGCCGCGGCTGGCCTTCAGGGAGCGCGCGAATGTACAGATGTCCGAGCGCGCTGTAGACGACCGACCCGCCGTCGGGCGACACGCGCACGTCGCGGAGCATGCGGACCGGGAACTCCGTGGGATGGACGGCGGTCGGGAAACGCACCGCGTCGTTCAGCGTCTGCTCGACGTGCGCCGTGAAGGGGATCTGCTGCCCCTTGCCGCTGGCCACGTCCACGCGCCAGATCTTCCCCTCGCCCCAGATGACGATCGACTTGCCGTCGGGTGTCCAGGCGTACTGGGGATAGAGCCCGTGGATCGCCCAGGCCTCCTGAAGGTCTTTGTTGATGTTGCCAAACAGCTGGCGGTCGCGGCCAG
>DATIEW010000191.1:0-2456 GCA_035455585.1 Vicinamibacterales bacterium
TGACACCATTCGATGAAGGGAACCGGCCTCAGGAGGCGCCGGGGCTATCTGAGGCGGGCCGTTCGCGGGAGGCTGCCATGGAGATCGATCGCCGCGCGTTTCTCGCCACTCTGGGCGGCGCGGCTGCCGTCGAGGCGCTGCCGTCCGAGGCGCTTGCCGACGCCCTCGAGCACCACATGATGGACGAGCTCGATCGGCGCGGCGAGCAGAACAATCAGCTCGTGGTGCGGCGCGGCACCGGGTCACTGTTCTCCTCGCAGGGCGAGCCAGCCGAGCCCGGTGGCCGTCCCGTCCCGCGGCCGCTTCCGGCGCTGCCCCCGCGGCCGACCCTGGTGGACTTCTTCAAGCTGCGTTTCGCTCCCGCCACGCACGTCCTGCAGAGCGCAACCGACGCGCTCAAGAAGGGGGAGCCCGAGGAACGCATCCTGGCGTGCCTCCTGCACGACGTGGTCCTCAACCTCATCAAGGTCGATCACGGCTGGTGGGGGGCGCAGCTCGTCGAGCCGTACGTCCCGGAAAAAGTGAGCTGGGCGATCCGCTACCACCAGGCGCTGCGGTTCTACGCCGACCCGTCGGTCGGCTACGAGTACCCGGAGCTGTACAACCGGATCTTCGGCAGGGACTACGAGCCGCTGCCCTATATCAAGGCGACCTACGACTACGCGCGCAAGCACCGCTGGTACATGGAGGCGCGCATGATCACGGTCCACGACCTGTACGCCTTCGATCCCGATATGAAGGTCTCGCTCGATCCGTTCGTCGACATCATCGGGCGCCACTTCAAGCAGCCGAAGGAAGGGCTCGGCTTCGACAACAGCCCGGTCGCGCACATGTGGCGGTCGCTGATCTATCCGGACAACCCGCTGTAGCAGGGTGCTGAAGAGGCACGCGGTGTCGGATACGGGCGTGAGTGCCCAGGGAGTTGGGACTTCGAGGGTGGGGTGTCTCCTGTCTCCCTGGCTCCTAGCTCCTGATTTCACCTCTTCGAGACGATGATGTCCCCCGAGAAGGTAGAGAGGCTCAACACGGCGCTGCCGTCGCCGAAGGTGCCCCGGATTGCGCGCTGCCGCCGGCCGCGTCCCGTGTCGCTGCCGCGGAGGGTCAGCTCGAAGTCGCTCCTGACCGACCCGCTGAACGAGCTGGCTTCGAGCTCGAACCCCGTCGTGCCGGACACCGCCACGCGCACCTCTCCGGAGTGCGATCGCAGCTCGTAGCGTCCGCCCCGCGCCAGCGCGCCGCTCAGCTGGACCTCGCCGCTGACCGTCTGGCCGTCGATGCGATTGCAGTCGACGTCGACGAGCGTCACGTCGCCGCTGATGGTCGAGAGATCCAGGCGCGTGGCCTGCACGCGGCGAAGCAGCAGCGTTCCGCTGACCGTCGAGGCGCCCAGCGTCCCTTCGATCTTCGTGTCGGCGATCTCCACGTCACCGGAGATCGTCTTCGCCATCGGAATTCGCGCCGCATTGGCTATCTGGATGTCGCCGCTGACGGTGTCGAGCGTCAGGTCACCCCTGATGTCCCTGACGGTGATGTCTCCGGAGATGGACCGGGCGGTGACCCGCGCGGCTTCAGGCGCGCTGATCCGGTATTCGACCGACACGCTGAGATTGCGGCGGAACCTCGCCGGAATGTCCTGGCTTCGCGGATACCGCGCGCGGGCCTCGGCGCGCCCCGGCCGGTCGGTGACGTCCACCTGCACGAACTTGAGCGCCTCGCGCGCGTCCTCCACCGTGCGGGCCCGAGCGGTCTTGATGACCTCGATCGTCACGTTCTCGCCGCCGCCGCGCGACACGACGATATCCCCCGCGACGTTGGAGACGTCGACCTCGCCGGCCGCGCCGATGCGCAGCGTCCGCGTGAAGCGCTCGGTCTGTTCTTCGCGCTGTTCTCCGCGATCGCGATCGCGCTGGTAGCGCTCGAGGCGAACAGACTCGATCGCTTCGCGCACGATCGAACGCGTGATGGATCGGATGTGCCCCGGATCGGGCTGAGCGCCGGCCGGAGCGGCCGGCAGCACTAGGGCGCCTAGTATGAACAGTGGGGGCAGGCGTTTCATGTCGTTGTCGAATGCTGAATGTTACGATTTGTTGCGTCCTTCGACGATCTGTGCCGCGCCGGCGGCGTCGCCCCGGCCCATCTCGTTCATCAGCGCGATGGTGTCCTGCAGCAGAACGACCTTGCGCTTCAGCGCGTCGAACAGGCTGGTGCGGGCCGGCAGGCTCTGCGGCTCGGCGTTGAGCGCGGCGCGGCTCTCGGCGATCGCCTGATCGATCATCTGCAGGTTCTTCTGCAGAATCGCGGCGACTTCCGGCTCGATGGCGGTCTGATCGCCGCGCGTCGCCTCCTCCAGCTTGGCGATCGCGTTCTGGTAGTGCTGCTCGGCGAGCTTGAACTCGGCCGCCACGCTTTCGACGGCATCGACGCTGCTGCCGCTCTCCGGGCGATCCGCCTGCGTC
>DATIEW010000192.1:0-4601 GCA_035455585.1 Vicinamibacterales bacterium
CAGGACTTCGTTGAACCCGATCATGGGCGTCGATGCGTCCGCGGCGCGCTCGCGTACCGTGGCGGCGTCGACGCCGCTCTGCTGCGCGACCTCGGTCAGCGTGGACGCCTCGCCCGCCCGTAGTCGATGCAGCGTGTCCCCGTACCACTCGCCGGCCACCAGCACGGGCCGCTGCTCGGATGGCTCGAACAGCCGCTGGTAGATCAGCGCCGGCATCGGGTCTTCGGACCGCTCCCAGGGTCCAAGGGATCGAAAGTAGTAGTAGTACTGGTGCTGAAAGTACTGCTCCGGCATGTCCACGAACGTGCCGCGTTCGGGGGCGAGCTGGCTCGACTGGAGGCGCCGGACGCAGTCGCGCACGTCGCGCAACGGGGCCCTGCCATCGTCGAGCCGGCCCAGGACGTCGCGATAGGCATCGATTGGCAGCAGGAGCAGCAGCAGGGGGACCAGCGCGGGGCGGAGCGCCCAGTGCGGCGCGCCGGCCACAACGACGGCCAGCACCGCGACGAACGACGGCCTCGTGATCGACGTGTTGCGAAAGAGCGTATACCCGCCGGCCCGGACCCGGATCGGGCCGTAGAGCATCGTCACGAGAGCGACCGCCGCGCTCGTCAGCGCGAGGCCGACGAGCAGGTGGCGGACCGCCGGACGCCCCAGCGTCGCACGCCAGGATGCGGCGCGCCGCTCGACCCACCGGGCCGCCGCCGCGACGCCCCACGTCAGCGCTTTCCAGAACACGGCAGGCAGATAGCCGCCGGCAATCGCCAGCGGCGGCAGGAACGGGTAGGCGTAGTGATAGAGCTTCGACGAGCCGGACGAGATCATCGCCAGCGGCAGGAGGAACCAGCACAGAATCAGCACCCCCTCCGGCCGGCGGAGGCGGATCATGTCGGCGACGAACACCAGCAGGCCGACGCCGACGAGGCCGAGCACATGTGCGTACTCCAGCTCGACGATGATGGTGTCGAAATAGAACGACCAGGGCTGGAGATGGCGTGGGTCCACGTAGGTCGTGAAGCGATGGTAGACGTGATCGCGGAACATCACATCCCACAGGAGCTGACCGAAGCGCACGTGGGCGTGCACGAACCAGGGAACGATCGCGAGCGCGGCGGCCGCGCCGGCGGCCAGCCACGGGCGCCAGTCCCGGCGCAGACGGGACCGGTACGACGGCACCGCCAGTGTGACGATCCCCAGGACGAGCGGAAGGAACAGCGACGCCACGAACTTCGTCAGGAAGCCGAGGGCGAAGAAGAGCGCCACCGCCACCGCGTGGGCGCGCTGCGCGCTGCCGTCCGCCCAGCGCAGGTAGTGGTAGGCGCCGCCGCAGTAGGCCAGCACGAGCGCCGCCTCCATCGTGTTTTCGCGAAGTCCGTGCTCGAACAGGAGCGGGCGATGCACGCAGAGCAGAAGGACGGAGACCGCGCCGCAGATTGGCCCTCCGATCCGGCGGCCGAGGGCGAACACGTACAGGAAGGCGATGGCGCCGAAGAACGCGTCCCAGAACCTGAGGCCGAATTCGTCGTGTGGCAGCAGGCCGGCCTGGATCGGCGCGGCGACGATCCAGAACTTCAGCGGCGGCTTCTCCAGGAAGGCAATCGTCGGGTTCGGGCTGCTTTTCGGCGCCAGCCAGTCACCAAGCTCGAGGATGCTGTCGACGGCGTACGAGTAGATCGCCTCGTCGTTCTTGAGATCGGCGCTGCCGAGGCCGATGAACAGTGGGATGCCGAAGAGCGCGACGACGAGAGCCAGTCCGAGGCGGCTCACTCCTTGACGCACGTCACGAGCGACCAGATGCGCGGCACGTTCACCCGCTCGATCGAGACCGGATGCAGATCGGCCTGCGCAAGGAATGCCGGCAGATCGAGATCCGCCTTGAAGCCGATGTGGATGGTGTAGGGCGAGATCAGCCGCTCGGCGCGTGACAGGATGCGGTTCGGACTGAGGAAGTGGTTGAGAAAGACGATCCTGCCGCCGCGGCGGCAGACTCGCCGCATCTCGCGCGCCACGCAGACCGGATCGGGCACGACGCTGATGAGATACGGGGCGTACACGATGTCGAAGGAATCGTCGGCAAACTTGAGGTCGGCGGCGTCCATCTGCAGCAGGCGGATGCCCCGCAGACCCTTGCGGGCCGCCCGCTCCCGCGCCTTCTCGAGCATCGACGAGGAGAAGTCGATCCCCGTGACCGTGGCCTGCTTTGGATAGAGCGGCAGGTTGATGCCAGTGCCGACGCCCACCTCGAGCACGCGTTCTCCCGGCTGGACGTTCATCCGCTGGATCGCCTGAAGCCGCCCCGGATGCAGCGCCGGTCCGAAGGTCAGATCGTAGACCTTGGCGAGCTTGTCGTAGACCGCCTCGACGAAGTCGTTCTCGACGGCGGTCCCGGAGAGTGCGCGGGTTGCGGCATCGGATCCGGCAACGTCGTCGGGCTCGGCTTTGCGGTGGAGTAAGGCCATCAGCGATCGCCTCCATCTGCACGCCGGCAGGACGGGCTGCTCCACCCGCGAATGCCAGCTGCCACGCTCCGTGGAAGATCCTGCGGCGTGGGCACTATAACGCGTAAGTTGACACCGGGCAAGGCCGCCGCATCACGATCCGGCCGCCTCGATCACCTGCAGCGCCGCGTCGATCGATCCCGCGGCCCCCGAGATGTGAACGCCCTGAACCAGTGGCCGGACGGCGGCCACGATCTCGCTGGCGATGACGAGTCCTTCGTCCCGGGCGCGTCCCGCGGCCTCGGCCCGCCGCATCCGCTCGACCACCGCGTCGGGCACGTGAACACCGGGCACTTCGTTGGCCATGAACTCCGCGTGCCGCAGGCTCTCGAGCGGCGTGACCCCGGCGATCACGGGAATGCGGACATCCGCGATCCGTTCGAGGAACCGCTGCAGTTCCCCGACGTCGAAAACGAGCTGCGTCACGGCGAACTCGGCCCCGGCCTCGACCTTGTAGCGGAATCGACGGATCTCCTCGTCGAGGCTGAACGCCGACGGGTTGGCGGCGACGCCGATGTGGAACGCCGTCGGCTGGCCGATCGACTGGCCGCCGATGTCGAGGCCGCCGTTGAGGCGCGCCACCACGTTGGTCAGCCCGATGGAATCGACGTCGAAAACGCCCGTGGCATCCGGGTAGTCGCCGACGCGGGGTGGGTCTCCCGTGACGAGAAGCAGATTCCGGATCCCCATCGAGTGAGCCCCGAGCAGGTCCGACTGCATCCCCAGCAGATTGCGATCCCGGCAGGCGTAGTGCAGGATTGGTTCGACGCCGGCCTGCTGCTGAACCATGACTGCCGCCGCGAGCGCGCTCATGCGCCCGGTTGCCCGCGGACCGTCCGGGATGTTGACCAGGTCCACGCCGCGGATTCTCACGTGCCGGGCCGCCGATACCAGCGACTCGGCGCAGAATCCCCGCGGGGGAACCAGCTCGACGCTGGCGACGAACGCGCCCCGCGCGATGCAGTTGGCCATCCTCGATTTCTGGGCACGCGGAATCCCATCCAGCACTGGGGGCGCGGCCGCCGGCGCCACCGCCTCCCCGCCGAGGCCGTGGGTCAGCCGCGCTGGCGCCGTCGCGCGCACCGCGATTTTGATCTGCCGGACGTGATCGGGCGTGGTGCCACAGCAGCCGCCGACCAGCCGCACTCCGGCACTGATGAACCGCCGGGCGTACGACGCCATGTACTCCGGCGAACAGAGGTAGATGTTGCGCCCCTCGATCTCGCGCGGGCGGCCGGCATTGGGCTGCGCCGAAAGCTTCGCCGTGGCCACGCGGGCGACGCGTTCGAGGGTTTCGAGCATCGCCGCCGGCCCGACGCTGCAGTTGAGCCCGACGATGTCGGCGCCGTGACGCTCGAGTTCCCCCACGAACGTCTCCGGCGCGGCGCCGTCGAGCGTGTTGCCGTCCTCTTCCGTGGTGACTTGCGCCACGACGGGCAGATCGCAGACCGTGCGAACGGCCCGGATCGCGGCGCCGATCTCGTTCAGGTCGCGGAACGTCTCGAGGACGAACAGATCGACGCCGCCCTCGACCAGCGCGCGCGCCTGCTCCTCGAAGAGCGCCTGGGCTTCGTCGACACCGGTCCGGCCCCAGGGCTCGACCCGGATGCCCAGCGGCCCGATCGCCCCCGCCACCCACACCTCGTCCCGCGCGGCATGGCGCGCAATCCGCGCGCCCTGGACGTTGAGCGCGTGCACGCGATCGGCCAGGCCGAAGGCGCCCAGCTTGATGCGGTTGGCGCCGAACGTGTTGGTCTCGAGGACGTCGGCCCCGGCGCGAACGTAGCCCAGATGCACTTCCGCAACCAGATCCGGCTGCGTCAGGTTCAGCTCGTCGAAGGACCGGTTCAGGAAGATCCCTCTCGCGTACAGCATCGTGCCCATCGCCCCGTCGCACACGAGGACGCGGCGGTCGATCTCGTCGAGAAAGGACGGCTTGCGCATCGGCACGGAGTCAGGCCGCCCGGCTGCCGGCGGCACGGCTGCGGGAGCGGACCAGCCTCGTCGGGCTCACATAGTACCTCACGAGTCGCATCGCTCGTAGCCGAGCGTCCGGGCGTCGATGAGCAGGTAGGAACGCGACGCCAGGTCCAGCCCCACGGA
>DATIEW010000193.1:0-2600 GCA_035455585.1 Vicinamibacterales bacterium
AGTCTGGCTCTCCAACGAATCGACTTGGTTGATGCTGGGGGCTTTTGCCGTGACCTATTTCGTCGCGGCCGTCGCGCTCGTGATTACCGATGACCCTGGCGGTCGCGCGCGGCCCGCCCAGGCGCTGCTGGCGGGCCTCGGCGCCGTGGCGGCAGCGTTTCTGTTGCTCGCTCTCGCCGTCTGGTGGCGACCGGGGTTTGCCGCCGGGAAGTCCCCGCTGGTGCTGCTGGCGAGCTCGGCGCTGAGCCTGCTGTTCATGTTCGGCCTGGCGGGCTTCCGTGGAGCGATCGGAGTGAAGCTCGCCGTCCTGGTCGCGGTTGTCCTGGCTGGCGCCGTGGGTCAGCTGCATCTGGCGAAATCCAGCTTGGGTCCGCGACGCGACGCCGCCTTCGTCGACAGTTCCCTCTATCCCCTGAAGGTAACGACCTACCGGAACTCGATCGACGACGGCGGCTTGCGGGGCGGTGGAATTGTCGCGCTCGGCGAAGGCTACCTCGTTGCGGACGGTGGCGGCCGCCTTTATTACGTGCGCGAGGACCACGCGGGTGGCGCGCTCGAGGTGCGCAAGCTCGCTTACCGCGTCCCGTTCAACCCCGCCGACTACGAAGTGGGCGCACGGAAAATCCTCGGAGCCGCCTGGCAAGGGCGGGCGCAAGCCTTCAACTATCAATTTCGGGTCGCGGACATCCAGCTGCGGCTGCGGGAAGACGGGAGCTTCCGTATGTACGCCTCGCACCATTTCTGGAAAGTCGACGAGGGATGCGCCGTGGTGCGCGTTTCCGTTCTCGACGGCCGGGTGGATGAGCTGTTCGACGCGGCGGGAGCGCTGCAATGGCGCACGCTCTACGAGACCACGCCTTGCGTGACGCTCAACACCGGCGGGCGCGGGATCGTGTTCGGTGCCCTGCAGATCGGCGGCGCGATGGGAATCCTCGGTGATCGCAAGCTGCTGTTGGCGGTGGGTGACCACGAGTTTGACGGTTGGAATCGGACGCCCGAGTTGCCCCAGGACCCGGCGAGCCCGTACGGCAAGATCCTGTTGATCCACGACGACACGGGGAGCGCCGAGGTTTACAGCCTGGGGCATCGCAATCCGCAGGGACTGTTCGTGGACTCAGCGGGCTCGGTTTGGGCGACTGAGCACGGTCCACGTGGCGGCGACGAGCTCAATCGAATTGCGCGTGACGCCAACTATGGGTGGCCGCGCGTGACTTACGGCACGGAGTACAGCGTCCACCACTGGCCGCTGAACTCGACGCCCGGTCGTCACGACGGCTTCGAGAACCCGATGCTCGCATTCGTTCCGTCGCTCGGCCTGACGGGCGTCGTGTCAGTGGAAGGGCCCCGGCTTCCCGCGTGGCGCGGTGACCTGCTGCTGGTTTCGCTGGACGGCGAGATGGTCCGGGTGCGCGTCGTGGGCGATCGCACAGTGCTGGAGGAGCACCTGAAGGTGGGCAGGCGGATCCGTGACCTCGCGCAAGGCAAGGACGGCAGGATCGCCTTGTGGACGGATCTCGACGAGCTGATTTTCATCGAGCCGACGGATGCAGACAGCGGGGAAGCGCTCGTATTCCAGTGCACCAGTTGCCACACGCTCAATGACTGGGAGGACTCGGCGATCGGGCCTAACCTGCACGGCGTCGTGGGCCGGCGCGTCGGCGCCGAGCGCGACTTCGATTATTCGCCCGCGATGATCGGCGCGGGCGGACGATGGTCGAAGGATCGCCTGGACCGGTTCCTCGCGAATCCGTCCGCAGCCGTTCCCGGCACGACCATGGTATTCCCGGGCATGGCCGATCCCGGGCAACGCAGGCAGTTGATCGACTACCTCGAGCGGCTGGGCCGCGACTAGCCGGCGGCGTCAGGCGCCCGACGGGGCGGACAGGAATTCCCGTGTCTGGAAAACGATCCGTTCCGCGGCATGGCCGTCGCCAAAGGCGCGCTCGATGCCGGCGGTGAAATCCGCGTTGCCGGCCGACAGCCTGCGCTCCCAGGACGCGATGGCATCCACGATACCCGCGACGTGCGTGCCCGCCACGACGTTGCCGCCTTCAGTCACCGTCTCGAGCCATTCCGTCTCGTCGCGCAACGTCACGCACGGACGGCCGAGGAAGAAGGCTTCCTTTTGCAATCCCCCGGAGTCGGTCAGCACGATGCGCGCGCCGGCAACGAGCGCGATCATGTCCAGGTAGCCGAGCGGCTCGATCGCGCGCAGATCATCCCCGGCGGGCAGGGCGAGCCCGGCCTCGCGGATGACGTGCGCGGTGCGGGGGTGCATGGGCAGCACCACGGGGCAGGTGTCGTTCCCGATGGCGGCCAGCGCCGCGAGCAACGAACCCAGCTTCCCGGCGGGCGTGTTCTCCGCGCGGTGCAGCGTCGCGACCAGGAAGCCCCCGGGTGCAAGGCCGAGACGTTCGAGGATGCGCGAGCGACCGAGTGCGACGGGCGCAAAGGCGCGGATGGCATCCAGCATGACGTCACCCACCTGGCGGGCACGGTCTGCGAGCCCTTCGTTCGCGAGGTTCTTCATCGCCTCGGGGGTCGGCGCGAACAGGAGATCCGACAGGTGATCGGCGACGAGCCGGTTCGCTTCTTCCGGC
>DATIEW010000194.1:0-2060 GCA_035455585.1 Vicinamibacterales bacterium
CACGGCGGCTTTCAGTTCGCCAACCTTGTCGAGCCGCTCCCATGAAAACTCCGTCAAGCTCCCCTTCCCATTGGTGATCTTGCGGGGCTCGCGACCGAAATGGCCGTAGGCCGACGTCGCGGAATAGATGGGCTTGCGCAGGTCGAGCGCGCGGATGATGCCCGCGGGCGTCAGATCGAAGACCTCACGGATCGCGCGCGTGATTGCGGTGTCCGGGCAGCGCCCGGTCCCGAACGTATCGACCATCACCGAGACGGGTTCCGCCACGCCGATCGCATAGGCGAGCTGCACCTCGCAGCGCCGCGCGAGCCCCGCCGCAACCACGTTCTTCGCCACCCAGCGCGCCGCGTAGCACGCCGAGCGGTCAACCTTCGTGGGGTCCTTGCCGCTGAACGCGCCGCCCCCGTGACGCCCCATGCCGCCATACGTGTCGACGATGATCTTGCGGCCGGTGAGACCGGCGTCGCCCTGTGGTCCCCCCGTGACGAACCGCCCGGTCGGATTGATGTGATACGTGGGCCGCTTCTTCCGCAGCTCCTTCGGGATCACGGGATCGATCACCGCTTCGGCGATCACCTTCCGCAACTTCGCCTGCGTCACCTGATCGTCGTGCTGCGTGGACACGACCACGTTCTCTATCGCCACCGGCCGGTCTTCCTCGTAGACCACGGTGACCTGTGCCTTCCCGTCGGGCCGCAGCCACTCGATCTCGCCGGACTTGCGCAGGTCGGCGAGGCGCTTGGTGAGCCGATGCGCCAGGAGGATCGGCGTCGGCATCAGGTCATCCGTCTCGTCGGTCGCGTAGCCGAACATCATCCCCTGGTCGCCCGCCCCGCCCGTGTCGACCCCCATGGCGATGTCGGGGGACTGCTTGTCGATCGTGCTCATGACCGCGCACGTGTGGCTGTCGAAGCCGAAGGTCGCGTCGGTGTAGCCGATGCGCCGGATGGTGTTGCGTACGACCGACGGCAGGTCGATCCAGGTCTCGGTCGTAATCTCGCCGGCGACCACGGCCAGACCGGTCGTCACGAGGGTCTCGCAGGCCACGCGGGCCTTGGGGTCCTGCGCGATGATGGCGTCGAGGACGGCATCCGAGATGGCGTCCGCCACCTTGTCGGGGTGTCCTTCAGTAACCGATTCGGAGGTAAAGAGATGACGTTCGGGCACGGGGGGCCGAGTGAGTATGGATGTGAAGGGGTGTCGGGGGCGAAACGTAACGGGAGACGCGGCCCCGCCGACAGGTGCCGGCACCCGGTGGACGGGCTCTCGACCGAAGGCAAGGGGCGCGCCAGCACGGGGGTATGCGCCGCCCGCCGCGGACGGCGGCAACCGCGGCGGCTCCCGCCAGCGGGCCTCCTGGTCCGGGGTTCAGGCCCGCGACTCTGCCAGGAAGGGCGCGTCCCCGAACGCAGCGAGCAGCCGGAAGCGCAGCTCCCGTTCCGCCTCCGCCGCCGTGCGGCGTGACAGGGCAGCGGCAGCCGCCTCCTGCGCAAAGCTCGCACTGATGCCGCGCACGATCCGCTTCACCATCGGTACCGCGCGCGGGTTCACGCTCAGTTCCCGGAGTCCGAGTCCGATCAGGGTGAAGGCCATGAGGGGATGCGACGCCATCTCGCCGCAGACCGCCACCTCGAGCTGCCGCTCGTGCGCCACCTCCACGATGCGCCTGATCAGCCGCAGCACCGCGGGATGCAGGGGGGTGAAGCGTTCCGCGAGATTCGCGTTCCCGCGGTCGACGGCGAGCGTGTACTGCACGAGATCGTTGGTGCCGATGCTGAAGAACGCCACGTCATCGGCGAGGGTGTCGGCAGCCACCGCTGCCGCGGGAGTCTCGACCATGACGCCGAGCGGCACGTCGCGTTTGAACGGCACGCCGCGCGCCTCGAGCTCGGCTGCGGCCTCGTCCAGCAGGTGCCGCGCGGCGCGCACCTCATCGAGCGTGATCACGAGCGGCAGCATGACCCGCAGGTCGCCGTGCCGAGCCGCGCGCAGCAGCGCCCTGAGCTGCACCTTGAAGAGCGCCGACTCGTCGAGGCACATGCGGATGGCGCGCCAGCCGA
>DATIEW010000195.1:0-2217 GCA_035455585.1 Vicinamibacterales bacterium
GGCGAACAGGGTGCCGCCGTCGGGCGTCGGCACGGCCACGACGCGACCGGCGTCGACCAAGCGCTGCAGCGCGAACTCGACCTCCGCGAGCGTGGCATCGTCCAGCTCCGGTCCGAGCCACCAATCGCGCACGCCGCGCGCGGTGTCCCGGGCATTCGGGAAGCGTCGCAGGTGCTCCAGAATGGCGTCGGCGATGGCATCGATGCGGTCTCGGTCACCCACGGGACGCACAGCAGGTCATGGGCCGGCGCTCCATGGATCGCCGCTGCCCGACGATATGGACGCACGTCGCGTGCCAACTTCCGGATCGCCGGCGATGCACAGGGTTAGGCGATGCGGGCCGACCTCGACCATGGCGTCGGCACCCCGGAGCGGCGCGGGCGCAGGCGCGCATTTCTTGCGCTGCGGCCGATCTCCGCCCTGAGGCGGGGCCGCCCCAGGCCGGGGCGTTCGTGCCCCATGGACCGCGACCCCGTTTGCGCTGCCCTGATCCGAGTCATGGATGCGCTGGGAACCGGCCCGCAGCCGCATCGTTTCACCGATGTCAGTCCTCGCCCGAAGGGGAGTTGAACCCGTGCCCGACACGACCGTGAAGAAAGTGAGCGTCGCCCGCTCGCCCCAGGGGGAGATGGGGCAGAAGTACCTCGTCTCCGGCCGGCGGCTCTCGATGCGGATCTGGCAGGACGAGCCCGCGGGAGTCGAAAAGGCCCCGTCGCGGCGGGACTACGAGACCGTGGGCTATGTGATCAGCGGCCGCGCCGAGCTGACCGTCGAAGGTCAGAAGCTGATCCTGGAGCCGGGCGATTCCTGGCTGGTGCCGCCCGACGCGGAGCACAGCTACAAGATCCTGGAGCCGTTCACGGCGGTGGAAGCGACGGCGCCGCCTGCCCAGGTCCACGGCCGCGACGCCCCGGCCTGATCGACGTCGTGCGCGACGACCGTGAAGCGACGCGCTCCGATGGCCACCGGCCGGAGCGCATCGTGCGCACCGCGACCGAGGCCCGGCAGGGCGAGATCATCCTCGGCAGGCGGGGCCGCTGGATCTGGATCGGCAGCTTCGCCCTCCTGGTGATTCTGGCCCTGGCGTCGGGGTTCCTCTGGTGAGGCCGCGCCGGGAATCATTGGTGATCGACTGAAAGGCCGATCGAAGCCTCAGAGAGAGGACCTATTCACGCGGCAGACCGGGTGTGGGAGCTCCAGCCCCAACGCTTGCGCCACGGTTTGAGGTGGCCGAGAGGATGTCGGCTATGCGGCGTGGTAGGAGACGAGACAAGGTCGAGTCATCCCTCTGCCACGAAGCGGAAGGGCTGAGCGCGAGCTAGGCGCCTCAGCCCACGAGAGGAGGGAAATGGCGCGGGACGATCGGGAATCGAAGCGAGGAACCGCCGCTGACCGGGTCGCGGTACCGACCGTCGATGCCGTGCTGTTCGACATGGATGGCGTGGTCACCGATACGGCGGAGGCGCACGCGGCGGCTTGGAAGCTGCTGTTCGACGGGTATCTCGAGCAGCGTGCGGCTGAGCGCGGCGGGCAGTTCCGGCCGTTCGACCCGGATAGCGATTACCGTGAGTACGTCGATGGCAAGCCGCGTTACGACGGCGTGCGCGATTTTCTGGCCTCGCGTGGCATCGAGCTTCCGTACGGGAGCGAGGACGATCCGCCGGAAAAGGAGACGGTGAGCGGGCTCGGCAACCGCAAGAACCGCCACTTTCGCACCTGGCTCCGGAACCACCCGGTCAAGACCTTTCCAGGCGCGCTCGCTCTCATCGCTGCGCTGAAGGATGCGCGCATCAAGGTCGCGGTGTTCTCGGCCAGCCGCAACGCCGAGGTCGTGATGCGGAGCGCCGGCGTGCTCGACCTGTTCGATGCCAAGGTGGACGGCGCCGACCTGGCGAAGCTCCGGCTGCCGGGCAAGCCCGACCCGGCGATGCTCCTGGCGGCGGCGGCGCGCCTCGGCACGCCGCCCGGGCGCGCCGCCGTGGTCGAGGACGCGCTCGCGGGGGTAGAAGCCGGCGCGCGCGGCGGTTTCGGCCTGGTGATCGGAGTGGATCGCGCGGGGCAGGGGCAGCGTCTCCAAGAGGCGGGTGCGGATCTCGTGGTGGGCGACCTGGCCGAGCTCGCCCTTGAGGACGGGCGGCGTTTTGTCGTCAAGACGCTCCAGCGCCTGCCGTCGGTCTGGCCGTGCGAAGCGACGATCCGAGCCCGCATCGCGGGCGG
>DATIEW010000196.1:0-5535 GCA_035455585.1 Vicinamibacterales bacterium
CGGCACCTGCACCGGGGGATCTCGATCGGCTGCTCGAACGGCTGAACCAGCGCCGCGATCACCGGACGCAGCTCGCCGTCAAAGTGGCCGACCGGTTCCTGCTCATCCAGGCAGACGAGATCGTTCACGTGTCGGTCGAGGACGACGTCATCACGGTTGTAACGAACAACTTGTCAGGAACGTCTAACTATCGGACACTGGATGAACTGCAGGCGCGGCTCGATCCCGGGGTGTTCTGGAGGGTCCACCGCTCGCACCTGGTGAACATCAACAAGATAAAGGAGATAATGCCCTGGTTCAGCAGGAACTACGTTCTGAAGATGAAGGACGCGAAGGGCACCGAGATTCCCGTGAGCCGGTCGCAGACACGACGGCTGAGAGAGTATTTGAGGCTATGAGCGATTCACGACACGATCCGCTGGCTTCCGCCGATTTGCAGCCCGACCCGATGGAGGGCGGTCGCGCCGGCAGGACAGGTCCCGAATTGGATCCTGTCATGGCGCCGGAACCGCTGGTCGCGGCCGAGCCGGTTCCCGCAGTCACCGCTGGCGCGGTGGCCGGCAGCCCGATGACCACAGACAAGGCGATGCCGGTCGAGCCCTCTTCGATCAGCGTCGGCCGGGTCGTCGAGGAGGTCGTCGCCTGGCTGAAGACGCTCGCCTCGGCAGCCGTCTATGCCACCCTCATCGTGACGTTCGGATTCCAGGTGGCGCGGGTCGAAGGACAGAGCATGGCGCCGACTCTGGCCGACCAGGATCGATTGATCGTCAACAAGCTGGCCTACCGGCTCGGAGAGCCCCAGGTTGGCGACATCGTGATGCTCTACTACCCGTTGAACCCGGAGAAGTCCTTCGTCAAGCGGGTCATCGCCGAAGAGGGCGATCAGGTGCGGATCGTCAACGGGCGCGTGTACCGCAACGACGTGCCGCTCAACGACGATTACGTCCCGCCCGAGTATCGCAGCCACGACGACTGGGGACCCGAGGTCGTCCCCGAGGGCTACTACTTCGTGATGGGCGATCACCGGAACAACAGCTCCGACAGCCGGCACTGGAGGTTCGTTCCCAAGAAGTACATCATCGGGAAGGTGCAGCTGCGCTGGTGGCCGCTGCCCCAGGCGCGGCTGTTCTAGTACTATCGTGGGGCTCCGCCCCACACCCCGGCTCGGTCGCTCGCGGGGACCCCTTCGCCCCGCTCCGCTCCCTCGCGGGCGCGCTTTGCGCGCCGCCGCTACGCGGCTCGCCGCTCGAGGTTTTCACCGGGGGCGTGCGTCCTGCCTCTATAATCACCGCGTGACCGCGCCTGCATCCGCGCCTGCCGCTGAGCCCGTTCCGTCCGTTGCGACGATCGCCGATCTGCCGTTCCACACAATGGGACGGTTTCCCAAGGATCTGCTCGTCGGCCGTTGCAGGGGAGGCGTCGTCGAGGGGCTGTCCTCGAAGGCGCTCTTCGAGCGCATCCGGGATTTGTCTCTGGGACTCACCGCCAGCGGCGTTGCTCCCGGAGATCGCGTCGCCATCATCTCCGAGAGCCGCCCCGAGTGGCTCATGGCCGACCTGGCGATCCTGACGGGCGGTGCGGTGACAGTGCCTGTCTATCCCACCCTGTCTGCCGCGCAGGCATCCTACATCCTCGCCGACTCCGGGGCGAGGATCGTTATCGTCTCGACCCGCCTGCAGTTGGAGAAGATCCAGACGGTCCGCCACCAGCTCCCGGCGCTCGAGGCCGTCGTCCTCATCGACGACGCGGAGTCGAGCGGCAGTCCGTCTACGTTCTCGTTCGAGCACCTGGCGGAACGCGGGCACCAGCGGATGTCGGGCGAATGGGGTACCGGCCGCGCGTTTCGTGACGCGACGCGATCAATCAGGCCGGACGACCTCGCCACGATCATCTACACGTCCGGAACGACGGGCGAGCCCAAGGGCGTGATGCTCACGCACGGGAACCTGGTCGCGAACATGAGGGCGGGCGCCAACGCGCTCAGTGTGTCGCAGGACGACGTGGCGCTGTCGTTCCTGCCATTGAGCCATTCGTTCGAGCGGATGGTGTCGTACGTGTATCTGTTCAGCGGCGTGACCATCGTCTTTGCCGAGTCGTTCGACACCATTGGCCGCGACGTCGCGGTCGTGCGGCCGACGCTCCTGACGGGCGTGCCGCGCGCCTACGAGAAGATGCAGGCGCGCATCATCGGAAAGGGGCAGTCGGCCGGCGGCATCAAGGCGGCGCTGTTCAACTGGGCGGTTGGCGTCGGCGCCGCGCGCGGCCGCGCGGTCCTGTCCGGCCGCTCACCAGGACCGCTGACGGCGCTGCAGGCCCGCCTGGCCGACCGCCTCGTCTTCGCCAGGATCCGGGCCGGCGTCGGCGGGCGCCTGCGCTATCTCGTGTCGGGGAGCGCTCCGCTCCCGGTGCAACTGGCCGAATTCTTCCAGGGTATCGGGCTGCCGATCGTCGAGGGCTACGGACTCACGGAGACGGCTCCCATCCTGGCCGTCAACCCGCCCGACGCGCCACGGGCCGGAACGGTCGGCCGGGCGCTTCCCGGCGTCGAGCTGCGGATTGCCGATGATGGAGAGATCCTCGCGCGGGGACCGAACGTGATGTCCGGCTACTACAACAAGCCGGGCGAGACAGCAGAGGTTCTGCGGGACGGCTGGTTCCACACGGGCGACGTCGGATCGCTCGATGCCGACGGGTACCTCCGAATCACCGACCGCAAGAAAGACCTCCTCGTCACCTCGGGCGGGAAGAAGATCGCGCCGCAACCGCTCGAAGCGGTCCTCAAGCGCAGCCCGCTCGTGGCCGAGGCCGTGATCCTGGGCGACCGGCGCAAGTTCGCGGCTGCGCTGATCGTGCCAGACTTCGGCGAGCTCCAGCGCCGGTTGCAGGATCTCGGCCGGCCGGGCGGCTCGCGGGAAGACCTGGTGACGCGACCCGATGTGGTCTCGCTCTATCAGGAGATTGTCGACGCGCTCAACAGCGAGCTGGCTCAGTTCGAGCGGCTCAAGAAGATCGCGCTCCTCCCGGCCGAGTTCACGATCCAGACCGGCGAACTCACACCCACCCTGAAAGTCAGGCGCAAGATCGTCGAGGAGCGCTGGCGCGAGACGATCGACGAGCTCTACAAGGAACAGTAGCGAAGCTTCGCCACTAGTAGCCGGCCTGTTTGTCGACGACGTTCAGCAGCGGCTGCCCCGAGTCGAACCGGCGGAGATTCTCGGCGAAGATCCTCGTCGCCGCATCCCAGTGATCGGGACGAAACCCGGACGTATGCGGCGTGATGAGCACGCCGGAAAGGTCCCAGAGGGGGCTGTCGGGCGGGAGCGGTTCGCGCACGAAGACGTCGAGGGCGGCGCCGCCGATCCACTGTTCCACCAGCGCCGTGGCGAGCGCGTCCTCGTCGACGAGCCGGCCGCGGCTGACGTTGACGAGGATCGCGTCGTGCTTCATCGCGCGCAGCTCGGCAGGCCCGATGAGCCCGCGGGTTTCCCGGGTGTGGGGCGCGGCGACCACCACGACGTCCGCGGCGGGCAGCACGTCGGCAAGGCGGTCCGGTGGTACCACCTCCGCCACGCCGTCGGCGGGAGGAGCGGAGACGCGGCGCCGGATTCCGATCACATATGCGCCGAGACGGGCCATGCGTGAGGCGACCGCCGAGCCGATGGCGCCCAGGCCGATGACGAGCACCGTCGCGCCGGCAATCGTACGGCTGCCGAGCGCGCTGATTGCGTCCTGGGCCCAGATACGGGTGGTCTGACTCCGGACCGCCTCGGGAATCCTGCGGAACAGCGCCAATGTGACGGCGAGCACGTGCTCGGCCATCGTATCGGCGGCCATGCCGCGCGAGTTGGTGATCACGACCCCCGACTCTTTCATCTCGGTGAACAGCATGCTGCCGACGCCGGCCGTCGGGCTGTGAATCCACTGCAGCCGACGCGCCGACGCCAACTGCGCCCGGGTGACCTGCGAGGAGAAGGCCACCTCCACGTCCGGGATCAGCCGCTGCGCCTCCTCCTCGTCGCGGGCGTGACGCCACTCGTGGTGCGGGAAATCGCGCCGCAGGCATTCGACGTGCCCTTGCGGGATCCTCCACATCGCAAACGGGCTGTGAATGGCAATCAGGATCCTCACGCCTTGTACTCACCGCTCCTGCCGCCGCGCTTCGCCGTGAGGCGGATCGCCCCGATCACCATCTTCCGGTCCAGTGCCTTGGCCATGTCGTAGACCGTCAGCGCCGCCACCGAGACTGCGGTGAGCGCTTCCATCTCGACGCCGGTCTGCGCCGTCGTCCGGACGCGCGCTTCGATCAGGTAGCCCCGGGCTTCCGGCACCAGGCTGACCTCGACGTGGCTCAGCGGCAGCGGGTGACACAGCGGGATGAGCTCCGCCGTGCGCTTCGCCGCCATGATGCCCGCCAGCCGCGCCGCCTGCAGCGGGTCCCCTTTCTGCACGCGCCCCGACCGGACCTGGGCCAACGCGTCGCGCGACATGGTGATGCGTCCCTGCGCGACCGCCTCGCGCGAGGTCACCGGCTTGTCGCCTACATCCACCATGCGCATCCGGCCGCGCGGGTCGACATGCGTCAGACGCCGCGCCGCCCGTCCGTCTTTCTGCTTGTTCAACTGCATCTCCTTGGGCGTTGGGAGTTGGAGATTGGGATTTGATCCGATCTCTTCACGCTCCCTCAGAACTGCTCTCCATGCCTCAGGAAGAACGACAGGCTCTCGAGCGACACCGTGAGATCCACGCTCTTCAGCTTCACGTCCGCGGGAACCGTCAGCGCGCCGGGCGAGAAGTTCAGCACCGCCTTGATGCCTGCGGCCACGACCGCGTTCACGACTGACTGCGCGGCCTCGGGCGGCACGGCGACGACAGCGATCGTGATGTGCTCCTTGCTGGCAATGCGGCGCAGGTTGCGGGCGTCGTGAATCGGCACGCCGCCGCGCGATTGCCGGCCGATCTTCTCACGTGCCGTATCGAAGAGCGCGACGATCTCGAAGCCCTCCACGCGGAACCCCGGGTAGTCGGCCAGGGCGAGGCCGAGGTTGCCGGCTCCCATGATCGCCACCCGTACGGGACTGTCCACCCCGAGGATCTGCCTGAGGTGGCGGCGCAGCTCTCGGACGTAGTATCCGACGCCGCGGACGCCGAACTCGCCGAAGCAGGCGAGGTCCTTCCGGATCTGGGCGGCGTTGAGGTGGAACTGGTCGGCGAGCGCCTGCGACGAGATCGTGCGGACGCCGGCCGCGTCGAGCTGGTTCAGGCAGCGGAGGTACACCGACAGCCGGTTGGTGGTCAGTTCGGAGACCGGTTCCGGGCCGTCGCGCCACCAGGCGATCCGCTGCGGCAGCTGAGGGGGGAGCTTGTGCCCTTTCTTCACAAGCAGTCGATTTTAGGCCCAGAACCGCAAGAGAACAACAGGTCCCTCCAGCCGGGAGTCCGCCTGGCTCCACCCCGTCAGGGTGCCAAACCGCGATGCGGCTCGCAACAAGGTGGGCCCGCATGGCGGCGGCGCGCACGGCGCGCCCGCGAGTCGGG
>DATIEW010000197.1:0-4114 GCA_035455585.1 Vicinamibacterales bacterium
GTGGACATGATCGCCGAGATCATCGCGACGAGGAAGAGCGACCCGACGAGCGGCGGCATCACGGTGGATGCCATGATGCTCGACGCCTGATCGGCCGACGGCAGGTACGGAAACAGCCCGCGCATGCCGATCCCGAGGACCATCACGCTCGCCCCGATGACGGCCTGAATCCCCATGGATATGCCGATGGCATAGCGGACCGTCGCGACGTCGCGCATCGAGTAGTAGCGCGTCATCTCGTACGGCGCCGCGGCAATCGACAGCCCGAACGCCATGCCGAAGGCAACCAGCTCGGGCCAGCCGAACCACCATCCGGTCACCCGCGGTTCGATCGAGCCGACGTACTCGCCGAGCGCCGTGAGGCCGCCCGAGAGCGAGATCACCACCGGCAACGCGAGGAGCAGCGCCAGCACCATGATGAGGGTCTGGAGGAACTCGATGTAGGAGCTGGACCGCACGCCGCCCAGCACCGTGTAGAAGCCGGTGCTGGCGAGCAGGGCCGCCATCGCCCAGATCGGCGCCACCCCGAAGATGGCCGCCGCGATTTCGCCGACGGCCTGGAACTGCGCCGTGAGGTAGATGGTATAGGTGAGGATGATCAGGGCCGCCGAGAGCGTCCGCGCGCCTTCGCTCGCGAACCGTTTGCCGACGTAGTCGGCCACGGTAAGCGCGCCGAAGCGGCGCAGTTTGGGTGCGACGAACAGGGCCGAGATCACCCAGCCGCTCCAGAGGCCGAACCAGATCCAGATCCAGCTCACGCCCGTCAGGTAGTGCCGGCCGAGCGTGCCGACAAAGGTGCCCGCGCTGATCTGCGTGGCCGCCAGCACGGCGCCCCCCACCCAGGGTCCGATCGTCCGTCCCGCCGCGAGAAAGTCCTCCTCCGTCTCGGTCTTGAAGTACCCCCAGATCGCCACGCCGAGCACGACCGCCAGGTATCCGGCAGCCACGACCAGCAGGATCGGCCAATCGCCCGTCATCGCCCGGTCCGCCGCCGGTCGCGCGCCGCGGCGCTCGACGCCCACACGAAATACAGCACGATCCAGGCGGCTGCCGCGACGAAAAACCCGTAGAAGCTCCAGCCGAATCCCGGCGTCACATGCCCTCCTTTCCCCTTCCCCGGCTCCATCGCCTGCGCCAGAAAAACGCCAGGCTGGCGCTCGCCAGCACGACGATGGCGACGGCGTCCATCGTGCTGGAGAGGTCGCGGACCGGGGCAGGCGCCTGTCCGCGGATCGAGAACGGCACACGTACGAACGACGGCAGGTGCCCGATCGTCGTCGATCCGCGGCCGTCCGACCAGGTCAGCGCCGGCAGCGATCCCCCGCTCGGCACCGCATCGGGCGGCAGGTCGACCTGCAGCCGTACATCCCGCGATCGGCCGTCGGTGGGCACGGCAGGCAGCCAGATCGGGCAGTGATACGCCCAGTCAGTCGCGTGCGACACGCGATAACGCAGCTCGTACGTCTGGCGGGGTGACTCGCCGGAGGGAACCACGTACGAGAGCGTCGCGCCCTGGCGCCGCACGTCGCGCGAGTCCACCGGCACGTTGCCGGCTGCAAGGAGATCGACCTCGACGCCTCGAGGCGCCCGTATACGGTGCTCGATTCCCGGCGGATCGGCGTCGTCGATCGAGAACACCGCCGTCACCTCGCACGAGGTGGGGCTGCTCAACACGATCCTGACGTCGGCCTGGCGCAGCAGGGGCTCGGCAAAGACCGATGAGGATGGGCCAGGAAGGCCGACCGCACTCACGGCCAGGGCCGCGGAGGCGAGCAGCCGCTGCCTGCGGCAGCGCCGACGGCCCGGCGCGGGTGGCCCGGCGCGCCTGCGGCAGCGGGATTCAACCGTCACGGCTCCCGGACGACCCGCCCTTCCTTGATCACGGTGGAGACCCGCCGCACGTCCCGGATGTTCGTGAGCGGGTCGCCGTCGACGACGACCATGTCGGCTGTCTTCCCCGGAGCGATCGATCCGATCTGCGAGAGCAGACCCAGGTTTCGGGCATTGTAGTAGGTCGCCGCGCGAATGGCTTCCATCGGCGTCATGCCGATCTCGGTCAGGATCTCCATTTCACGCCACGCGGCGAGCTGGTGGGGGTTGCCGCGCGTGCCCGAATCGGTGCCCATGAGGATCTGGAGCCCGGCCTCGTGGAGCTGCCGCAGCTTCGCGCGCCGCGCAGCCATCTGGAACTTCCCGCGCTCGTACAACGGGTGCCGCTGGATGTCCTTGTAGCTCTCGCGCACCAGCTGGTACAGGTCCGGCGGGAGGTCGCGCTTCTGCTCCTGGATGTGCGCGTACTCCCAGAACTCCTCCAGTTGCACGATCCCCTCGATCGCGATCGCCGTGGGCACGAGCCCGACCCCGGACGCCCGCAGCCGCTCCACCAGCCCATCGTCGAACCGGAGCGCGGATCCCCCGCCGACGTGCTCGAACGTATCCCGGGCGTCGACGCCCGCATCGAGGAGGACGCGCATGTCCTCGTCGCTGTTGACGTGCGCGGTGACGTGCTTGCCGGCCCGATGCGCCTCCGACACGATGAGCCCGACGATCTCGGGGCCGAGCTGGGACGACTGCGCGGTCTTGATCTGGTCGACGCCGGCGTCGACCAGCAGCTTCAGCTTCTGGCGGGCGTCGTCGACGGAAGACACCGACCAGTACAGATAGTCGTTCGCAGGGGAGTTGGTGCGCTGCAGGAAGGGACCGGTGACGATGGCGCGCGGGCCGGGTACGTCGGCGCGGCGGATCGACTCGCGCAGCTCGACAATCTCCGGCAGCGGGCCCGAGCAATCCTTCACCGTGGTAACCCCCTGGTCGAGGATGATGCGCGCGGACAGCTGCATGAGTTCCCGGCTGCGGCTCCGGGCCCAGGGGAACCAGAACCCGTAGTCGTTGTGCCCGACCACCATGAAGTGGACGTGCATGTCGATGAGCCCCGGGATGACCGTCATCCCCTCCGAGCTCACGACCGGCACGCCGGAAGGCACGTCGAGCGAGTCGGTCGTCCCGATCCTGGCGATACGCGAGCCGGCAACCAGCACGACCGCGTTCTCGAGCGGCCTGCCGCCATGGCCATCGACCAGGCGCCCACCCACGACGGCCAGGGTGACCCGATCGGCGACCTCGGCCGGATTCTGATCGTCACGCGTGATCCCGCCCGCTGTGGCGCGTGTGAGCACCACGACCGCCATGACCCCGATCAGCAGCATGCGCATGAGAACACCCCCCAAGGTGTTAGCGGACTGTAACAGGAGTTCATGCGGAGGTTCAACACGGAGGTTCGATGTGTGGGGGGTACTCACGCAGGCTTGTTCACGGAGGTTCGTTCACGGAGCCGCAAGGCTCGAGATCCTTGGACAGACGGCCGAGGAGCGACGGCAGTTCGCGGATATGGGCGATCTCGTGGTATCGGGCCGCCGCCTGTGCTTCCGGCGAGACGCGTTCGTGCACCCAGCAGATCTCGTAGGGCACGAACACCGCGTGCGCGCCGGCGTCGATCGCCGGGAGGATGTCGGAGCGCAGCGAGTTGCCGACCATGACGAAACGGTTCGCCGGCACGTCGTAGCGCCGCATCACCGAGCGGTAGACGTCAGCGTGCTTTTCCGAAACGATCTCGATGCCCTTGAAGAACGGCCCCAGGCCCGAGCGCGCGAGCTTCGTTTCCTGGTGCAGCAGGTCCCCTTTCGTCAGCAGGATGATCGGGTAATCGTGCGCCAGCTCCTCGACCGCCTCACGGGCGCCGTCGAGCAGTTCGACCGGCGAGCCGAGCATGGACCGGCCCCACTCGATGATCCTCAGCACGTCGGCATTGTCGAGCCTGCCGCCAGTCAGCTCGACGGCAGTCTCGATCATCGACAGGACGAAGCCCTTGACGCCGTAGCCGAAGTGCTGCAGATTGCGCAGCTCGATCTCGTAGAGGCGATCGTCGAGCGCCACGTCCCGATCGTAGCGGGTCAGGAGGGCGCGAAACTGCTCACGCGTGCTCGTGTACAGCGGCTCGTTGTGCCAGAGCGTGTCGTCGGCGTCGAGTGCCACCAGCTCGATCATCGGGGAGAGATCAGCATTCTACACCCTCCCCTCACCAGGGGAAGCTCCGTGAAGGAACCTCCGTCCTCAC
>DATIEW010000198.1:0-2503 GCA_035455585.1 Vicinamibacterales bacterium
TAGCTTCCGCCTTCAGGCGGAAGTTTCTCGCGCGGCTGAGGATCTTCCGGCTGAAGCCTGGGAAGCTATGGGTCGACCCTTCGCCACGGGTCGGACCGCGCCGAAGGCCCGGCTGAGTGAGCCCAGCGGGCAAGGTACGCGGCGTCGTAGACGGACAGCTGATGCGCCGTGGCCAGCTCCGACAACCGCGGGAACGCAAGGGCCGCCATCTCATCGTCGAGCATCCCGCGTCCCTTAAGGCTCCGGGTATCTTGAGGAGCCTGCCTACCAGAACGTCCGTACGGCGCCGCTCTTGCGGATGGGCCGGTCGGGCGTGATGAGCGTGAGATCGTGCACGCGCGCGGTGGCCGCAATGAGGCAATCGGCCGGATCGGGCGGAAAGGCCTCTCCCAGGTGTTCCGATTCGATCGCCACATCGGCGGTGAGCGGAAGTACCTCGATGCGCGGCGATGAGGCGGCGGTCCGCAGCCACAATGGCCATGGACCGAAGTCCTTGTCCACGACGATTCGGCCACGCGCCAGGTGCCATGCGGCCTCCTTCAGCGAGATCGCCGCGATGCCGACCCGTTCGTCGGCTGAAACCGCCTGCAGGGCCGCGCGGACGCGGCGGCTCAAGCGGGGATGGTCGAGCACCGACCAGACCCATGCCTGGGTGTCGAGCAGGTACTTCACCTGCCGCCCTCGAACCAGCCGCCCGGGTGCCCGATCGGCTCCTCGATATTCCCGCAGACCTTTGCAGTGCCGGCCAGGGATCCGACCAGCCCTGCGCCAGCGTCGCGCACGGCTCTGGCGGGCACCACCCTTGCGACTTCCCGATCGCGGTTCAGGATGATGATGGTTTCTCCGCCGGCTGCCCGGCGGATCAGCTCGCTCGCGCGGTCGCGAAACTCGCCGATCTTGATGCGTGTCACACTGCAATCTTAGCCAAGAAATCTGGCTATGTCGAGGAGGATGGCGCCCGACTTGCCGATGAAGAGGTGTCGCACGCCGTGCCGCGCGAAGGCGTCCCGGATCTCGACCGCCTACCGCCCGACCTCGACGAGTCTATCGGATCCTCGATTGCCCATGGCGTTGAATTCCTCGTCGTGGGCGTTGGCAGTTGGGAGTTGACTCCTCAGCGCTTCGCGGTGAAGAACTCCCTCTGCAGCCGCAGCAGCAGCGGAATCGACCCCAGCACCGAAACGAGGTTCGGCACCGCCATCAAGCCGTTGAGCGTGTCGGCCACGTCCCAGATCACGTGCAGCGATCCGGTGGCCCCGACGTAGATGGACACGAGCCACAGCAGCCGGTACGGCAGCGCCGCACGCGCCCCGACCAGATACACGATCCCCGTCTCGCCGTAGTAGCTCCAGCCGATCAGCGTCGAGAACGAGAACAGCAGGATGCCGCTCGTGACGATGATGCCGCCCCACGTGCCGGGGAGGCCGGTCTCGAACGCGCGAGCCGAAAGCGCCGCGCCGGTCGCGCCGCTGGTCCAGGTCTCGGTGACCAGGATCACCAGGCCGGTCATCGTGCAGATCAGAATGGTGTCGACGAACACCTCGAAGATTCCGTAGAGCCCCTGCCGCACGGGGTGATCGGTCTGCGCCGCGGCGTGCACCATCGGCGCGCTGCCGAGGCCCGCCTCGTTCGAGAACAGCCCGCGCGCGATGCCGTACCGCAGCGCCAGCATGACGGTGCTCCCGGCGAACCCTCCGGCGGCCGCGGTACCGGTGAACGCCCCCTCGAAGACGAGCGCAAACGCCGCCGGGATGTGCTCCGCGTGCGTCAGCAGCACGACGAGCCCGCCGCCCAGATACAGCACGGCCATGAACGGGACGAGGATCGAGGCCACCTCGCCGATCCGCGTGATGCCTCCGAGGATGACCGCCGCGGTAATCGCCGCCAACAGGAGCCCCGTCACGGCCGGCGAGACGCCGAACGTGGCGCTCAGGGATTCGGCGACCGAGTTGGCCTGCACCATGTTCCCGATGCCGAACGCGGCGAGCGAGGTGAGCAGGGCGAAGATCGCGCCCAGCCAGGGCACGCCGAGCCCATTCTTCAGCGTGTACATCGCTCCACCGCGCATCGTCCCCGACGCGTCCGGCTCGCGGTAGTGGAGCGCGACGACGATCTCGGAGAACTTCGTGCACATGCCGAGCAGGCCCGACATCCACAGCCAGAAGAGCGCGCCCGGTCCTCCCAGGAAGATCGCCGTGGCCACGCCGGCGATGTTGCCCACGCCGACGGTGGACGCCAGCGCGGTTGCGACCGCCTGGAACGGGGTCACGCTGCCGCGCCCTTCGCCCCTCGAGAACACCTTGCCCAGCACCTCGCTCAGCGCGACGCCGAGGCGGCGGAACTGGACGAATCCCGTCAGCACCGACAGCAGCACGCCGGTGCCCATGAGGAGGATGATCATCGGGCCGCCCCAGACGTACCCGTTCAACGCGCGTTCGAATGCCTGCAGCTGATCCATGGCGGACGAAGTATAGCGGCATTCGGTGTATCCTGCCCCGGGCTT
>DATIEW010000199.1:0-9095 GCA_035455585.1 Vicinamibacterales bacterium
TGGCGGAGGCTGGCCGACTCGGTCGCTTGCTGGGACCCTTACACCCCGTCCCACCCCACGATGCACTAAACGCATCGTGGGGCCCCGGCTCGCGCAGGCGCGCGGTGCGCGCTTGCGTGTGGTCGGCTGCTACTGTCCTCCTTCCTTCTTCGATGGAGGCGAGGCGGCTGCGAGCGCCGAGCCCGCATACGACGCGAGCGCCTGGAGCACGTCGAGGTCGTCGGCACTGAGGGGTGCGCCTCCAGGGTTGTCGGCGTAGAGCACGCCGATCGCGCGCTCGCCCGTCCACAGCGGCGCGCAGATGAAGGAGCGGACGTGTGCGGCGATCGGCGGCCCGCCTCCATCCACGTCCAGGCGCGGCGCGTCGTACGCCAGCATCGCGAGCCTCTCCTCCATCGAGCGGCGCACGATCTCGCGGTTCAGGCTCGGCTGTGCCGCGGATCGGCCGTCCCGCGTGCGAACCACGTGCGGGCTGAGGTCCGACGTCCCTTCGATCGGCAGCAGGAGACACACCCGATCGATCGGCATGGTCCGGAAGGCGAGCGATACGATGCTCTCGAACAGGTCCGGTGGCGCAGGATGGCCGGCCGGTTGGCGGCCGATCTCCGAAACGAGCAGCAGCAGGCGGTCGCGGACGAAAGAAGCCTGGGTTCCAGGCTGCGTGTCCGCCCCGCCGTCGACGCGCCTGACGATGGAGCTGCCGGCCTGGATGAGAGAATGTGCGCCGCTCAGCACGATCGGCGCCGCCGCCGCCTGGTCCAGCCGGAGCGGAAAACGGCCGAGCACGATCGTGTCGCCGGCCGACAGCTCGCATTCGGTCACCTGATCGCCGTTGACGAACGTCCCGTTGCGGCCGCCGACGTCGGCCAGCACGCAGCGATCGCCGTGCACGCGGAAGCGCACGTGCCGCCGCGAAATGCTCGGGTCGTCAATCTGCAGGTCGCAGCTCGGGGCGCGCCCGACCACGGTGTCGCCGGTCGTCAGGGGATGCTGGCAGGTCCGGCCGTCCCGGGTGTAGAGGAGGATGAACATCGCCGGGCCCGGGTAGTATAGTCTCCTCGTGAGCGCGGATCCGCGCCGGGTGGCGGCCCACGGAGCCACGCATCCCGGCAAGGTGCGGCGGCAGAACGAGGACGGGATGCTCGTGGACGTCCAGCTCGGCGCGTTTGCGGTCGCCGACGGAATGGGCGGACACAACGCCGGCGAAGTGGCGTCGGCGCTCGCCCTGGAGACGTTCCACAGCTTCCTGACGCGGCTTCAGCAGGACCCGGATCACACCTGGCCGTTCGGCCTCGACAGCCGGCTCGACTTCAACGGCAACCGGCTGAGGACGGCCGTCAAGCTGGCCAACCGCCGCGTCTTCCGCGAGAGCGAGACGCGCGACCAGTGCACGGGCATGGGGACGACCATCGCCGCACTGCTCGTCGACGGCGGCTGCGCCGCCGTGTGCGGCGTCGGCGACAGCCGCATCTACATCGTCGCGCCGGACAGCATCGAGTGCCTGACCCGCGACCACACCTGGGTCGAGATGCTGCTGTCGCAGAATCCCGACATCGACCCGCAGTCGGTCGCCGCGCACCCGATGCGGCACGTCCTGACCAGCGTCCTCGGCACGCAGGACGACGTCGAGGTCACGGTCGCGTCGATGTCCTTCGGCGCGGCCGACCGGTTCCTGCTGTGCAGCGACGGCGTGCACGGAGCGCTCGACGAGGAGCGTATCGCGCAGATCGTCGTCGGCGCGCCGTCCGTGAAGGACGCGGCGGAGCGGCTCGTCGCCGAGGCGCTGGAACGTGACGGCCGCGACAACCTGACGGCAGTCGTGGTGGGGGCGGCGGCATGACGCGGCCGCCTCCGGCCCCGTTTCCGGGCAGCGGAAGCCAGCCGTCGGGCGGCAGAGGCACAGGCTCGGCGGGGCCCACGCCGTCGGGGTTCGTCGCCCGCTATCAGCTCCTGGAGCGGATCGGCGAAGGCGGCATGGGATCGCTGTATCTGGCGCGCGATCCCGCCATCGATCGGCTCGTCGCCATCAAGCTCCTGAAACGCGGCTTCGACACCGAGGCGCTTCGCGAGCGCTTCGCGCGCGAGGCGCGCGCCGCCGGCCGTCTTCGCCACCTCAACATCGTCACGATCTTCGATGTCGGAGAGCACGACGGCGACCCGTTCATAGCCATGGAGTTCCTCGCCGGCGAGACCCTCGCCGAGCTGATCCGGCAGGGGGCGCGGCTCACGCTCTCGCGCCGGCTCAAGCTGCTGGAAGAGCTTTGCGACGGCCTCGCCTATGCGCATCGTGCGGGACTCGTTCATCGCGATATCAAACCGGCCAACCTCATGGTCGACGCGGGCGGCGTCCTCAAGATCCTCGACTTCGGAATCGTCCGCGCCGACGAGGCGGGCATGACGCAGGCCGGCGTGCTGGTGGGCACGATCAACTACATGGCACCGGAGCAGGTACTGGGGACTGGCGTCGATCACCGGAGCGATATCTTCGCGGTCGGTCTGGTCGGCTACGAGCTGATTACCGGCCGGCAGGCGTTCCCCGGGACGATGAAGGACGGTCTGCTGAAGCGGATTCCCGAGGCGGAGTTCGAGCCACTGACGGCGCTCGTGCCGAATCTGGATCCGGATGTGACGGACATCCTCAACCAGGCGCTCCAGAAGAACCCGTCGGATCGCTATCAGGATCTGGCGCGGATGCGGAACGACTTCGCCCGCGTACGGCAGCGCCTCGAGGCGGCCGAAGAGCGCGCGGCGGCCGATGCGGCGGCGGGCGCCGGAGAGACGGCCGTCATCGCGCTCGAGCCGACGAGCCCTGGCGTGATTCTCGAGCCGCCGCCGGCGTCGGCGCCCGAGCTGCTGGCCGATGCCGAGCGCGCGCTCGCCGGGGGCCAGTATCGATTCGCCCTGACGATTGCCGGGCGCGCGGCAGCGATGGATCCGCAGGACCGGAGTCCGAGCGGGATCGTGGCGCGCGCCGAAGCGGCTCTGCTGGAGCGGGGCCGATCGTCCGAGAGCAGCGGCGCGGGCCGCCCGGCGTCGAGCGGGAGCCTGACTGTCGGGCCCGCTACGCCGTCCGCGCCCGGCACCGCAGCTACCGGTCAGATGACGAGCCGCGGCACGTATCTCGCAATTGCGGTCGCGCTGCTCGCGTTGATAGTGGCCGCGATTGCCCTCTGGCCGCAGTTCTGGGACAACAGAGCCGCGTCCCCCGTGGCGTCGCGCGATGCGCAGGCAGGATCCGCGGAGGCAGTGGAGCCAGCGCGCGGCGGTCCGGCCGTCGGTCCATCGCCACCCGCCGATCCTCTGTCGACGCCGCCTTCGCCACCCGCGACGAAGCCTGCCGAGCCGGAACCGCAGCCCGATGTCTCGAAGCGCGCCGATCCGCCGGGTCCGCGTTCTGCCCCGCGAGGAAACGGGGATCGGCGGGCGGGCAGCGTTCCGCCCGCCTCGCGCGCCGCCGCCGAGACACCCAAGCCGACAGCCAAGTCGCGCCCGAGCATCGCACCGGCCGGGCCGGTGCGCGTCGGAGCGGGCGTGAGCGAGCCGCGGCGAGCACGCTACGTCGAGCCCGAGTACCCGGCGGAGGCGCGTGTGGCCGGCGTCGAAGGCACGGTGCGCGTCGAGCTCACCATCGACCGTGACGGCCGCGTGGCCGAGGCGCACGTCGTCCAGTCGGTGCCCCTTCTGGACGCGGCGGCGTTGGCGGCTGCCCGGCGCTGGGAGTTCGAGCCGACCATCGTGGACGGCCAGGCCGTGGCCGTGATTCACACCGTGCCCGTCAGGTTCGACCGGCCGCCGGCGGGCAAGCCGCCGTCGCTGCCAGGCGCGGCGCCGCGCCCGGCTGCGCCGCCGCCGGCCAGGCCGGAAAAGACGCCGGAGACGGGACGCGGGCCGGCGCCGCCGCCCCGCGATCTCCGGGCTGAGGCCGAAGCGGCGATCCGGGAAGCGCTGGGCCGCTACGAAGCGGCCTGGGAGTCGCTCGATGCGGATGCGCTCCGGCGCGTGCACGCGCTCTCGGACGGCGAAATCGCCCAGGTGCGCGAGACCATGCGCGGCGCATCCCGGTACGCGATGGATGTCGCCGTGCGGGACATCACGATTGACGACGGGTTCCGCACGGCGTCGGCCCGCTGCGCGATCACACGCGAGTTCGACGCGCGCATCGGATCGGCGCCCCGCCAGACCGCAACCCAGACCCTCCGGTTCGAGAAGCGCGGGGACACCTGGATGATCGTGAGCATCCGGTGAGCCTGCGGGAAGGAAGAAGGAAGAAGGAAGAAGGAATCGGCTGACCATATTGATTCGGAGCGTTTTTCCCTCTGAGGCACGCCGGGGTGGCGGAACTGGCAGACGCTCGGGACTTAAAATCCCGTGGCCGCAAGGCCGTGTGGGTTCGATCCCCACCCCCGGCAAGACAGTCCTCAGTCGGCGGTCGTCCGTCGCCAGTCGCTGTTCGTCAGCCGCCAGGCACCAGCGAGACCGGACAGTGCCCATTCGCGGCGCGGTACCGCTCGATATCAGCGATCAACGGCTCGGGCGAGGTCTGTGGATGCCCGCATCTCGAGCAAGGAATCTGGACTGAGAATCTGCCGGCCAAGCGTACGCAGGTAAGCCGACGATGCTGGTCAACGCGGCGCTATCCGCGCTCCTTAACGTGGTCACTCTGGCAGGGGCTCCTTTTTTCTTGTACTGGCTGTACCACTGGCTGTGGCATCGCCGCCGGATCGGCGAGGTGGCTGCGCGCGCGGGACTGGTGGTCGGCGAGCGGCGTTACCTGGCCTGGTGTCTTGCAGCCTCGGTGGCTACCGTCGCAGCACTGGCGATCTGGCCGCCGCCGCTCGAGGCGCAGCTGCGCGAGGGATCGGCGTTTCGAGCCTTCGCGGGACTCGGTCTGAGCGGCTCGGCCGTGGCGATGGCGTTGCTTTACGGCGTGGTGAAGACGGGATTCGCCGAAGAGTTTCTTTTTCGCGGCCTGATCGCCGGCAGCCTCGGGCGGCGACTTCCGACGGGCTGGGCGAACCTGCTGCAGGCGCTGATTTTCCTCGCGCCGCACCTGCTGATCCTCGTGACAATGCCCGAAATGTGGCTGGCCATCCCGTTCGTGCTGGCCGGCGCACTGTTTACCGGCTGGGTCCGCCTCGAGTCGGGCTCGCTGCTTGGGCCGTGGCTGTTGCACGCAGCCGTCAACGTCACCACGGCGCTGAGCGTCGCGGTCCGCTCGGCGCCGTAGGCAACGGACATGTTCATCAAATCCTGACCGAACGCCCATGTCATCACAGCCTTCGATCCGCTCCGCGCGTCGTATCCTGAAAGCAGTCCCGGCGGAGACGACGAAAGGAGTGGATCCATGGCACATGTCCCCGGCGTCAACGTCCGCGGCGCGTCCGCAGCACTGTCTGCGGCGGCGCTGGTCCTCTGGTCATGGCCCTCGGTCGGCGCAAGCGCCGATCAGCGTCAATGCCGCCAGCGCGGCACGGCAGAGATCGAACGGACCATCCAGGTGCTCGGTCTCGAGCCCGGGCACGTCGTCGCCGAGATCGGCGCCGGCGACGGCCGTTTCAGCCTGCGCTTTGCCGAGGTCGTCGGATCCGAAGGACACGTCTACGCGAACGAGCTCGATGAGTCCGACGTCCGCCGCATCCGCCGAAGCGCCGAGGACCGCGATCTCGGTAACGTCATCGCCGTGCAGGGTGCCGTGGATCAGACGAACCTGCCGGACGCCTGCTGCGACGCGATGATGATGCGCATGGTCTACCACATGCTGACGCGGCCGGAGCCAATGGCCCGGAGCTTCTTCCGTGCCCTGAAGCCCGGCGGCCGGCTGATCATCCTCGAAGGGGACCCCGAGCCCAATCGCCGGAACGCACGCGGCGTTCCGGCCAACCGTGCCGGCATGGGCATCGACCCGCAGATTGTCATCGACGAACTGGCGAAGGTCGGCTTCGTGCTGGTGCGCCGCATTCCGGAGTGGGTCGGGGCGGACTACGCGCTGCTGTTCGAGAAGCCGGCCGGTGGGTAGTCTCACGCTATCGCGTCGTCACAAGAGGCCGACACGAGCTCCGGGCTCGGCACCACGCGCCAGGGAGCCAGCACCGCAGTCGTCAGTCGGCGGGTCGTCCGTCGCCAGTCACCAGTCGTCAGCCCTGTCGGCCGTCCACGCGAGGGACGAACCTGGTAAAGACCTCGCTTCCATCGAGCGACTTCACGAACGAGTACTGCGTCTTGACCTTCGTATAGCCCAGCTGCCGATAGAACTCGTGCGAGGCTGTCCGGCTGGTACTCGACCAGAGTCGCACGACTGAGCATCCGCTCGCCCTGGCCCATTCCTCGGCCTCCCGCATGAGGCGCCTTCCGATCCCCTTCCGCCGGTGGCGCCTGTCGACGACGAGGCCGCCGATCACGGCAAACGCGTCCAGTTCGACGTATTCGGACACGACCGCGTGCACCCAACCGACCACACGCCCGTCGCACTCAGCAACAAGGAGCTGCTGATCGGGACGCGAGAGAAGGCGCGACAGCCTCGGCGCCAGAGTCGACGCTTCGACCTCGTACCCGAGCTCGGTCGTCAATCGGGCGATGTCGCCCGCGTCCGATATCCGGGCAGGTCGAGCGGAGATCGTCATCGTTCGTGCTCCGACAGACCACTTCGTCTACAGAGTTGCGTGCTCTTGTCGTGCGCCTCATCCGCCGGATTCGCTGTTCGGGGGTCGGTCCGGGCGCGACACGGTAATGACGACCTTCCCCCGGGCGTGTCCCTGCTCCAGATACGCGATAGCTTCGGGCACTTCGGTCAAATCGTAGCTTCTGTCGATGACCGGTTTGAGCGTTCCTGCTTCGATGAGGTCTTTGAGAGCGAGCAGGTCCTCCCTGGTTGCCGACGTCACGAACGGGACCATCCTCTGGCTCACGAAGACCGACAGGACGAGCGCCCTGAGGAAACGATCCGGACCGGTGAACCAGCGCCCGCTCGGCGCTCCCACCACGACGTACGTGCCTCGAGGCGTAAGCGCGCGCCTGCACGCCATCAACGAATGGGTCCCCGCCATGTCGAGTATGAGATCGTAGCGCTGGCCGCTCCGGGTGAAATCCTCCTGAGTGTAATCAATGACGCGCTGTGCGCCGAGCGAGCGGACCATATCCACGTTTCTCGTACTGCACACACCGGTCACGTCCGCCCCGAACGATTTGGCAATCTGGACGGCAAACGTCCCCACGCCGCCCGACGCACCGACGATCAGGACCTTCTGCCCTCGTTGTATCCGTCCGCGATCGCGGAGTCCCTGCAGGGCAGTCAACGCCGCGACCGGCACGGCCGCGGCCTGCTCGAACGTGAGCCGGGCTGGTTTCGACACGAGCCGGTCCTCGCGGGCGCACGCATACTCGGCGAAGGCGCCGCTGCACAAGCCGAATACTTCGTCCCCGGATCGGACCTGCGCGGTGCTGCTGCCAACGGCCTCGACCCGCCCTGCCACATCGACTCCCGGAACACCGTTCTTCGGTGCGATCAGGCCGTTCCCCATGCGCAGGAAATAAGGGAGGCCCCTCACGTTGTGCCAGTCGAGCGGGTTGACGGAGGCCGCGTGAACCTGTACGAGCACCTCGTTTTTCCCGACCGCCGGCCTGTCGATCTCCCTGACTCCCAGGACGTCAGGTGCGCCGTACCGGGTCTGGAGGATCGCCCTCATTGAGGTCTCAGGGTACGCTGCACGCTTGACGAGCGCGGCCGCGTTGCTTGGACACACCCTGCCGCCGGTTACCGGCCGGCGATGACGATGGCGGCCCTGGAAGGATCGTAGTACTTGCGGGCCGCGCGGTTCAGGTTGTCGACCGTCAGGGCGAGCACGCGCCGGGCGAACGCGCGCAGCGCGCTCAGACCTGACGCTTCGGCACTCGCAGGCGTGCGCTCGGCGAAGTACCCAACCTCCGCCAGTGTGGCGGTCGCCGCCTGCGGGCTCTCGAACCGGAAGAGCAGCCGGCCCAGGAGATACCCCTTCGCCTCGCGCAGCTCCGCCTCGGTCACGCCGTTTCGCGCGAAGCTATCCAGCGTACGAACGATGAGGTCGGCGGCCTCGCGCGAACGGACGGCATCGGTCGTGATGAGCACCGGCCCTGCCCCTCGATCCGCCCAGAAGGTCGCATAGACGGAGTAGGAGATGCCGGTGTCCACCAGCACCTCGCCGAGCCGTCCGGCGTAGCCCGTCTCGCCGAGCAGGTAGTTGAGCGCGGACAGCGCGGCGAAATCGTCGCTGTCCCGCGAGATGCCCGGAAGCGCGACCGTCAGGCTGGCCTGCACCTTGTCGAGCGGAATGTGAACGCGCGTTGGCTGCGCGCCTGCCGCCGGGGCCCCTCGCGTTCCCGCCGTTATTGCCGCAGGCGCGGTCGGTGGAGCGGCCGCGGGACGCCACGTCCCGAATGCGCGTTCGATCTCAGTCAGCGCGGCCACCGGATCGATCGCGCCCGCCACGACGACCACGACCCGCTCCGGCCGGTAATGCACCCGGTGGAACGCGGTCACATCCTCGCGGGAAATGGCGGCCAGCGACTCCGCCGTTCCTTCCGGCGGCCGGCCGTACCGTTGGTCCGCGGCGTAGAGCGCCTCGAAGGCGCCGCGGTCGGCGCGCCACCGGCTGTTGTTCGATCGCGTCGTCTTCACGGCGGCGAGTCCGCGTTTCGTGCGGGCCAGCGCGGCGTCGTCGAACACGGGCTCCGTAATCGCCCGCGCGAGCACGCGGCTCGCGTCAGCGATCGCATCCGGAAACAGGGTTGCACTGATCTCGATGAACTCCCTGTTCGCAAACGCCTCGCCGCTCTGGAGGGCGCTGGACACGAGGCGGACCTGGCGGTCTGCAAGAGTCTCAGCGGGGCCCGGAGCGCTGCCGGCCGTCAGCAGCCGGGCGGTGAGGAGCGCGGTGCCTTCGCGACCCTTTGGATCGTGTGCCGCGCCGGCCTTCAAGCGAACCCGCATATGCGCCGACTCGCCGGGCATCGGAAGGGCGGCGGCAATCAGGCCGTTCGACAGCGTGCGGAAAACCGGCGCCGGCAGCGCAGGGACTTCGAGGTGTGGCGGTGGAATCGGCCGCGTACTGGAGCGGCGGGGC
>DATIEW010000200.1:0-9603 GCA_035455585.1 Vicinamibacterales bacterium
GCTCAACATCAAGCGGTCGACGCTGGGCGATCGCATCGCACGCTGCGGCCTCGCCGAGCCGCGCGGAACGACGGCTCTCGAGGAGGCCGCCTCGTTCTGATCCAATCCTGCGCCCCCGGGCTCTGCCCTTCCCCGCGGACCGGCATGTTCCGACGCACCCCCTGACGGCCGAAATGCCGACTGCCACTGTCGACTGAAGACTTGCCGACAGCTTGATTCAGCACTCAGGACTTCGTCTGGTCGATGAGCGCCCGGACCCGCGCAGCGTCGGGATAGCCGGGTGCTACTTCGAGCAGCTCGGTCCACGCCTCGACGGCTCCCCGCGCGTCGTTCTTGCCGTTGCGCCGGATGATGCCGAGGTTGTAGAGCGTCTGCGCGTGCGAGGGGTCGATCGCCAGTGAATGCTGCAGCTGCGTCAGCGCCTCATCCACGCTGCCTGAGTAGTACATCGCCGTCCCGAGGTCGGTGCTGACGTTGACGTTCTTCGGGTCCAGCGCAAGGGCCTGCCGATAGTATGGAATGGCCTCGGCAAAACGCCCGGCATCGTAGAGCCTGTTGCCCAGCCCGACGTTCGCTTTCAGGTTCTTCGGATCGCTCGCCAAAATGTCCCGGTAGGCCTTCAGTTCTTCCTCGTTGACCAGGGACGCCGAAGGCGCCGTGGTGTGCACTTGGTCGTCTGGCACTCCGGCAGTCGCCACAGCGCCTGGCGGCATCTGGCCGACTGCGATCACGTAGCCGGCGATCACGCCAAGAAAAACCCCCGAGACGCCCATCATCAGGTTGATGGCGGAGAACGTACTGCGGTGGGTCTGTGCACGCATGTCGAGTCACCACATCGGGGTCTGCCGGCCGCCCGGACGCGCCGTCAGGGCTTGGGCCTCACTACCGTGCATGGCCTCAATGAGCGTGAGTGCCGTGCTTCGCGCAGCAGCCCCTGGATTCGCCCTGGCCTTCTCTCAGCAAACGATCCCCGGCGGCGCGGAGTCGACAGGCGACCTGTGATGCCAGTGCTTGCCGCCACCGCCGGGGATCTTCGTCCCTGGGAACTGCACTGCGGATGCCAGCCGGTAACCTGGTGATTTGCGAGGTTATTGGCCGATTCCCTGGGACGCCGCCGACGGCCGCCGGAATTCCGGCATTCGTGATCGTGGAGCAGCCGTTCGCGGTTCGCGGTCCGCAGTTCGTGAATGGCCCAAGAAGAGGGAGCAGGGAAGAGGGAGAGAAACGACTCGGGGCCCGTTTCTCGAACGATCGCGTAGGGAAGCAGCCTGGAGGATGATTGCCGGAGCCGAAGGCCCAGTGTGCTCCGACAACGACCTGTCGTTTCGTACGACTTCTGCGTCCCGCTACGCGACCCCGAGGCGTGGCCCCGAAGCACTGACAGCCATGATGCAAGGGCCGGACCACGTTAGGAACCGCCGGATTGCTCCAGAAAACCGAGAATCCGCTTTCGTCAGCCGCCGGGTTGTCGTCGAACTGCCGGAATGCCGCAGCGGTTTCCCGGCATCAATTCATGTCCCTTTTCGGTCACACGGGCGGAATGAACAGCACGGGCCGCCGGCAGGCCCGGAGCGCGCGCTCGGAAGCGGCCTGCGGCAGGCCGAGCAGCGACGTGACGGCCGGCCTGGCCATGACGACGAGCGTGGCGCCGGCAAGCGAAGAGGCCTTCACGGTCCTGGCGTCCTCGCGGTTAAGCTCGCCGCCGAACGCCGACGCCAGGCCCTTCGCGTAGCGCCGTGCCGGGCCGTCGAATGTACCGCGGCCGGCGATGACGGCGACCCGGGAAAACGGCTGCGCCGACGGCGCCGGCATCGCCCGCACGACGAGCACCGGAATCTGCGCGTCGCGGACGACCCGCTCGGCGACCGATCCGACCCACCAGCGCGACGGGCCGCGCCGGCCATGCGTGCCCATCACGATCAGGTCCTGCGACCTGGCCGCCTCCAGGATCGCTTCGGCCGGCGGCGCGTCGGAGATCACTGGAGAGACCGGGACGCCCGCCAGCCGCTCCGCGTGCCGTTGGAGATAGCTCGCCGCGGCGGTGCGGGCCGCCCGCCGCTGACGCTCGATCGTGCGTACCTGGTCGCTCGTGAAGTAGGGCGGCGCCTCGAACGTCTCGGCGTGCAGCGCGAGGACCGGCGCATCGAATGTACGCGCGAGGGACCCGGCCAGCTGCAGCGCACGGGCGGATGCCTCCCTGAAGTCGACCGGCACGAGAATGCGCCGCGGCGGGTATGTCCACATGTCAGGCAGCCTCCTGCGCGGGTTCGAAGGCCGTCCGCCTGCGGCTCAGCAGGAAATAGAGGACCGGCACCGTCATGCGCGACAGCAGCAACGATGCCACTTCTCCCGCCATGAGCGAGATGGCGAGCCCCTGGAAGATCGGGTCGAACAGGATCACGGCCGATCCGAAGATCACCGCCGCGGCCGTCAGCGCCATCGGCCGGAACCTGACGGCTCCGGCGTCCACGACGGCACGCTCGAGCGCAACGCCCTCGCGCAGCCGCAGCTCGATGAAGTCGACCAGGATGATCGAGTTGCGCACGACGATGCCCGCTCCGGCGATGAAGCCGATCATCGAGGTGGCCGTGAAGAACGCCCCCATCGCCGCGTGCGCCGGGAGAATGCCCACGAGCGAAAAGGGAATCGCGGCCATGATCGCCACTGGCGTGACAAACGACTGGAACCATCCGACCACGAGGAGGTAGATGAGAAGGAGAACCGCCGCGAAGGCCAGCCCCAGATCGCGGAAGACCTCGTAGGTGATGTGCCACTCCCCGTCCCACTTGAGCGCGTAGCGGCTGCTGTCGAACGGCTGCTGCGCGGTGTGTACCTCGAGAGCGTAGCCTTCGGGCAGGCGCCACGACTGCAGCGTCGGACTGACCTGCAGGATGGCGTAGACGGGGCTCTCCTGCTCGCCGGCGACGTCTGCCGTGACGTAGGTGACCGGCAGCAGGTTCTTGTGATGGATGCTCGGCGGCTCGGTCGTTTCCACGACCCGTGAAATCTCGCCGACGGCCACTGGCCGCGGTCCTCCGATGCGAAGCTGGCGGATTGCGTCGAGGGTTCCCGACTGCTCGCGGGGGAGCCGCAGGACGATCGGCACGTCCTCCCGCGCCGCCGGGTCGTGCAGCAGCCCGGCCGCTTCTCCCGATCCGGCCATGCGGACGACGCTCGCGATGGCCGCAGCGGATACACCGGCGGCCGCCGCCCGCTCCTTGTCGGCAACCAGCAGCGTCTTGGGTTGCGGGCGCTCGACGTACCAGTCGACGTCCACCACGCCCGGCGTGGCGTCCAGCGTCTCGCGAATCCTGGATGCCAGCTCGATGCGCCGTTCGGCGTCCGGTCCATAGACTTCGGCGACCAGCGTCTGCAGCACGGGCGGCCCGGGCGGGACCTCGGCGACCTGGATCCGTGCGCCCGCGGCCCGCGCCAGCGGAACGAGCCGATCGCGCACGCGCCGCGCGATGGCGTGGCTCTGATCGCTCCGCTCGTCGCGCGGCCGCAGGTTGACCTGGAGGTCGGCCTGATGCGCAGCCTGCCTGAAGAAATAGTGCCGGACGAGGCCGTTGAAGTTGTAGGGCGCCGAGGTGCCAGTGTAGGTCTGCACGGACGTGACGTCGGCGTCCTCGAGCGCCGCGCGGGCCAGCTCCGACGCGACCCGTGCGGTCCGTTCGAGCGCCGTTCCCTCGGGCATGTTCACGATGACCTGGAACTCGCTCTTGTTGTCGAACGGCAGCATCTTCACCGTGACGAGCTTCAGCGGAACCAGCGCCAGGCTTGCCAGCAGGAGGACGGCAACACCGCCGAGGAACGCCCAGCGGACGCGCGGTTCACCGATCAGCCGGTGCATCACTCTCCGGTAGAGCGCGGTCAGCCGGTCCTCGGACTCGTCGTGGTGCGTCATCCGCCGGCGCAGCAGGCGGACGGCGGCCCAGGGCGTCACGACGAACGCCACGAGGAGCGAGAAGATCATCGCGGCCGACGCTCCAATCGGGATCGGCCGCATGTATGGACCCATCAGCCCCCCGACGAACGCCATCGGGAGGATCGCGGCCACGACCGTCAGCGTGGCCAGGATCGTCGGGTTGCCGACCTCGTCCACCGCGCGAACCGCGACGGCCGCAAAGCCGCTGCGGTCCTTCCCGCCTCCCATTCGCGCGTGCCGCACGATGTTCTCCACCACCACGATCGCATCGTCGACGAGGATGCCGATGGAGAAGATCAGCGCGAAGAGCGTGATGCGGTTGAGCGTGTAGCCGTAGAGATGGAAGACGAACAGCGTCAGCGAGAGCGTGACCGGAATCGCGATCAGCACCACGATCGATTCCCGCCGTCCGAGGGCCAGGAGGATCAGCGCCGACACCGAGAGCACGGCCAGGAACATGTGGAACAGCAGCTCGTTCGACTTTTCCGCGGCGGTCTCGCCGTAGTTGCGCGTGACGGCGACCTCGACGTCAGACGGCAGCAGCGAGGCCCGGAGGAGGCCGATCTTGCGCTCGACGGCGTGGGTGACGGAGATTGCATTCGTATTCTTCCGCTTGGCTACGGCGATCGTCACGGCAGGCCGCGCGCCGCTTGCCTTCGATACGAACGTGACGTAGCTCGTCGGCTCGGCGTCGCCGTCCCTGATGTCCGCGACGTCGCGGAGCAGGACGGGACGGGACCCGTGGCGCCCGACGACGACCTGCTCTGCGTCGCGGACGTCCGTCAACCACCCTCCGGCCTGCACCGCCGTCGTCTCGCCCTGCGATGTGCTGGTCGCGCCGGTCTGCCGCGCGTTGGCCCGGCGCAGCGCGTCGGCCGCGGCGAGCGGATCGATTCCGTACGCCGCCAGGCGCCCCGGGTCGAGCGTCACGGTGACGCGGCGCCGGCGGCCGCCGATGATGGTGACCTCGGAAACGTCCGGCACCTCTTTGATCGCATCGTGCAGCTGCGCGGCGAACAGCCGCAGTTCGTAATCGTCGTAGCGCTCGCTCCACAGCGTCATCGCGAGGATCGGCACATCGTCGATCGATCGCGGGCGGACGAGCGGCGGCGACACGCCCTGCGGGATGCGGTCGAGATTGGCGTTGAGCTTCTGATTCAGCCGCACCAGCGCCTGCTCTTCGTCCTGGCCTACGAGGAACCGGACGATCACCGTGGAGCGGCCCGGGCTCGAGGTGGAGTAGAGGTACTCGACACCGGGAACCTCCCAGAGCAGCTTCTCCATCGGCCGCGTCACCCGCTGCTCGACCTCCTGCGGAGACGCGCCGGGCATCTCGACGATGACGTCGATCATGGGGACGACGATCTGCGGCTCCTCCTCGCGCGGCAGCGCCAGGACCGCGAACCCCCCGAGCGCCAGCGAGGCCACCGTCACGAGCGGCGTCAGCTTCGAGTCGAGGAACGCCGCGGCCAGCCGTCCGGCAAGGCCGCGCGGCCCGCTCACGGCTGCCCTCCTTCCTTCGCCGCTGCCCTCGTCGACAGGGGCGTGCCGTCCGTGAGATTCCCCGGCGGATCGACGACGACGCGCTCACCGTCGGCGAGCCCCGCGAGAATCTCCACACGGCCGCCGAGCTCACGCCCGGTATGCACGAGCCGCATGCGCGCGGTGCCTTCGTGCTCGACGAACACCAGCGAGAGCTGGCCCCGCCGCACCACGGCCCCTGGCGGCACCGTCAGCATCCGCCGGACGCTTCCGGGCAGGCTGGCGCGCGCGAACAGCCCTGTCCGCAGCACGTCGGCCTGAGGCAGGTCGATCTTCACGACGGCGGTCTGGGCGATCGGATCGAGCGCCCGTCCGACTTCGCTGACGACGCCCTCGAGCTGGAGTGGCGGGGCGCTTTCGATCGACACCGGCACGCGGATGCCGAGACGAAGGCCCGCCGCGCGCGACCCATCGACGCTCAGCTCGAGCCGATAGTGCCGATCGTCTTCGACCGTGACGAGCGGTGCGCCGGGCGCCGCGAGGCTCCCCGGATCGATGCTCCGCGCGGTAACGATGCCGTCGAACGGCGCCGTGATGAGGCCGTATGCTGCGGCAGCCGATGCTGACTGTGCCGCCGCTCGTGCCGCTTCGATGGCTTGTTCGTTCTCGAGCTTCCGGGCCTCCGCACCCGTGGCGCGGGCCTCTGCGGCGCGCAGTGCGGCAACCGCTTCGTCGAGCTCGCCGGCTGTGGCGGAGTTGCGCTCCCGGAGCGTTGACATGCGCTCGTGCGTCCGGCCGGCAAGCGTGAGCGCGGCCCCCGCAGCCTGCTGCTCGGCCGCGATGACGCCGGCTGCCTGGAGCGCCGCCGCAAGCGAGGCTTCGGCCCGTGCACGCTCTGCCTGGAGCGCGCGGTCTTCGAGCACGACCAGCGGCTGACCGGCCCTGACACGGTCGCCCGCGACAACGTGGATGGCTACCACGGGCGCGAGGATGCGGCTCGACAGCACCGCAACCGTTCGCGACCGGATGCTGCCTCCCGCATCGAGCACGTCGGCCATGTCCGATGCGTGGACGGTTTCGAGGACGGCGCTCACGGCGCTGCGCTCGGCAGGCTGGTCGCGAGGGGATGGGCCGCAGGCGGCGACGGCCAGGCCCGCCGCGAAGACGCCGCTCGTCATCATCCGTTTCATCTCGTGACTCCTGCCTCAGATGTGTGGCCGGCCGTGGCGCTCCGCGGATGTGCCGCATTCGAGCCGCCGGCATCGGTCGACGCGCTCGTCCTTCCAGCAGCACGGTCGAGGGCGGCCAGCGACACGAGGACGTCGACGACAGCAGCCGTTCGCGTCGAGTCCGCCTGAACGACTGCCTCGGCTGCGCGGAGCAGCTCGCTTGCGGGCGTCAGGCCGGCCTCGTAGCGATCGCGAATCATGCGCTGGCTCTCGCGCGCCTGATCGACCATGCGCCGCGCGGCGGCCTCGCGCGCGACGGCGGATTCGTAACGGGCGATTGCCTCGCGCACGTCGAGGCGGACGGCGGTCTCGATTCCGGCGCGCTCCGCTTCGGCGCGGGTCGCCGCGGCCGCCGCTTCCCTCCGGCGGGCGGCGTCGCCGCCGCCGGCAAAGAGGTTCCAGCGCACCTCGATGCCCGCCGACCAGGCCGACGCGCGATCGGCGAAGCTGTCGCCGTCTGCTTCCGCGGCCCCCAGCACGACGACCTGGGGCAGGAAGCCGGACCGGGCGATTCGACCGAGCGTTGCCGCCCGGTCGCGCATCAGCGCCGCCTCCTTCAGTTCCGGCCTGCTGGCGACCGCGGCAGCCGAGAGCGTCTCCACGTCGAGGTCGCCCGCGCACGGCAGCGGCGGTTCGACGAGCGGACGGTCGTCGTCGAGGGGCACATTCATCAGCGCGTTGAGCGCCGCGCGGGCGATCGACTGCTCGCTCGCAGCGCGGATCCGGCGCGCTTCGACTTCCGCCGCGTGCACGCGCATGGCGAGCACGCTGCTTTCGGCCTCGAGGCCGGCGTCGCGACGATCCTCGGTGCGCCGCAGGTCCTCGGCTGCGGCCGCGGCCGCGGCTCGCGCGGTCTCGTGGGCGGTTCGAGCGGAGAACGCTCGCCCGTAGGCGGCGACCACCCCCAGTCGCAGCTCCGCAGCAGTCTGCGTGCTTCGAGCCTGCGCGATCCCCTCGTCAATCCTGGCGCCGTCGACCGTCGCGTTCGTGCGCAGGCCGTCGAAGATCGTCTGTTCGATCGTCACGGCGAAGCGGTGATTCGATAGCGGGTCGGGATGGTTGAGCGCGTCGAGCGCGAAGTTCGCCGCCGTGAACCGGCGCTGAGCCAGAAGCGAGCTGAACACGAAGACCGGATGGTTGCCGCGCTGCCATCCTTCGATCAGATCCACCCGGGGCAGATAGCCCGCACGCGCCTGGTCGGTTCGCGCGCGCGCTTCGTCGCGCGCGGCCGCCGCCGCGCGCACGGCGTCGTTGGCGGCCAGCGTCCGGGCGATGGCCTCGTCGAGCGTCAGCGGCGTCTGCGCGCCGCCCGTCCGCGGGCACAGGACGACCAGGGCGGCCAGGAGCACGATTGTCATCCTAGCGAGGGGCTCCGCCCCACACCCCCGCCTTCGCGCGAAGCGCTGCGGCGGGCCGCCGTAGCCTTGTCCGCCTACGCGCGAAGCGCTCCGGCGAGACCTCGCCGGAGCCTTGGCAGAGGCGGGGCGGAGGCTGGCCGGCTCGGGCACTCGCGCGGGCCCCGTCGCCCCGCTCCGTGCCGTCCCACCCCACGATGCATGGAACGCATCGTGGGGGCCCCGGCTCGCAGGCGCGCCGTGCGCGCTCAGCCGTGCCTGCACGGAGGGATCCGACACGCTCGTACACATCCTCCTCATGCGCTCTGGAGGATTCAGAAAGAGCCGGATTGGTTACACTGGACGGCGTGGAAGGCGAGGTTCCAGCGAAACCCGATCCGTCAGCCCCCCCTGCGGGAAGCGATACCGCCCTGCTGGACCGGGTCCGTTCGGGAGATCGCACCGCCATCGACGAACTGTTGCATCGGGCCCAGGCCGTGGCCCGTCGCTACAGCCACGCGGTCTGCGGCAAGGCGCCCGACAGCGACGACGCGGTGCAGGAGGCGCTGCTGCGGACGTTCCGGCACGCGGATCGAATTCGTGAGCCCCGCGCGTTCCGCGCCTGGCTGTACCGGACCGTCAAGAACGCCTGCCTGATTGGCCGGCGGCGCCGGACGGCCGAGCCGCTACGGCTCCAGTCGCTCGACGAGGCGGGACGGGACGGCTACGAGCCTGCCGATTCGGCGCTGCCGGCGGATCAGGTCATACTGGGCGGCGAGACGCGCGACACGGTCCGCCGGGCGCTGGCCGGCATTCCGGCCAGCTATCGCGAAGCGGTCTTTCTGCGCGATCTCGAGGGGCTCTCGACTCGCGAGGTTGCCCGCGTGCTCGGGATCACGGAGGCAAACGTAAAGGTGCGGCTGCACAGGGCGCACCAGCGCCTCCGCCAGGCGCTCGACGGCGCCCCGGCGTCCGAGCCCGGACCGGGACGCCGACCGGCGCGGCGGCGGAGAAGCTCCTGAAGGATGTGGAGGATCACAATGCGTGCATCCGCTCGTTTGGCGCTCATCGGGTTCTGTGCGCTGTGGGTGCCCTCGGGACTCGTCGCCCGGAGTCAACAGCTCCCGTCTGCGGAGACGGCGCTGCAGCAGGCCGATGCCATGTTCGCCGAAGGGCGCTACGGGGAGGCCCGTGAGGTCTATCGCCTCGCGCTGGCGGCGGAAGACAGGCAGGTCTCGTCGCGCGCGGCAACGGGTCTGGTGCTCTCGCTGCTTCGCGTGGCCGAGTTTGCGACCGCCTACAAGGAGGCGCATGACCTTCGTCAGGCCCAGCCAGACGACCCGGTGATCGCGGCGCTGTACGGGGACGCGCTGTGGGCTTCGGGGGTGTTCGAGCAGGCGGAGACCACGTTTCTGGCGGCGCTCTCGCGGGATCCTGCGCACGCGCGCGCGCGTCATGGGCTCGCGCGGTCGCTCGCCGCGCAGAACCGGCTGACGGCCGCGCTCGTCGAGGCGCAGGAGGCCGTCCGCCTGGATCCGCTCACGAGCGACTTTCGCTATACGCTCGCCTACATCCACGAACGGATGGGGCGCTTCGACACCGCAGCCGAGGCCTACACGAGATACGTCGA
>DATIEW010000201.1:0-13720 GCA_035455585.1 Vicinamibacterales bacterium
GGCGCAGCAGCGTCGAGGATACCCGACGAGGGGCGTACGTCACGGCCCGGTGGACTTCGCAGCCGCGGCCGCCGCCCTGGGCGCCTGGGGCCGGCGCGTGGAATCCATGGATCAGCTCGACGAGGCGGTGCGGGCGGCCCTGCGGCTCGATCGGCCGGCGGTCATCGATGCCCTCGTCGATCCGTCCGAGTATGTGGCGCAGACGCGGTGAGGGAAAGGAGTTCACGGAGGGAACGGAGGTCAACACGGAGGCACGAAGAAACGGAGGACGCACGGAGGTGGGAGGGTCTGAGCACCCGCGCGTCGCGCGGCGCCACCGGGGGGAGTGCCGTGGCAGCCCGTGTGCCCTTCGTTCGTTCTTTGTTCACTCCGTGCCTCCGTGCCTCCGTGTTAAGCTCCGTGCCCTCCGTCCCCTCCCTGCCCGTGATACGCTTCGGTTTTCCCGCGCTGCCAACCAGTGCGCCGAAATCGCCCGGCCGTGCCGGACATACTCAAACGACAGAGCGTGTTGGAGGAGTTCATGCCGCGACGAGTGTTCTCGAGGAGCCTGCTGATCGGCATCGCGGCGGCGGTCATACTGCTGCCGCCGATTCGAGCGCAGCAGGCGGCCCGCTTCGACGCCGCGTACCTGCGAACGGCCTACGACCGGTACCGCTCGATGACGGAATCGTCGCCGTACCGCGCCATCCCGTGGCAGTACCTCGGACCGACGAACGTCAGCGGCAGGGCGACTGACATTGCGGTCGCGGATCGGGGCAGCTCGCGCCGTATCTACGCCGCCTACGCCACGAGCGGCGTGTGGAAGACGGACGACAACGGCGCGACCTGGCAGCCAGTCTTCGAGCACCAGGCCTCGACGAGCATCGGCGACATCGCCGTCGCGCCGTCCGACCCCGACATCGTCTGGGTCGGCACCGGGGAAGCGAACCTGTTCCGCGCCTCGATGGCCGGCGTCGGCGTCTACAAGTCGATCGATGGCGGACGCACGTTCTCGCATTCCGGGCTGACCGACACGCAGACGATCGCGCGGATCCTCGTGCATCCCTCCGATCCGGACACCGTCTATGTCGCCGCGACCGGGCACGCCTGGACCGACAACGAGACGCGCGGCGTGTTCAAGACGACCGACGGCGGGCGGACGTGGACAAGGGTCTTCTACCGCAGCCCGCGGACCGGCGCGAACGACCTCGTGATGGATCCGTCCGATCCCGATACGCTCTACGCGTCGATGTGGCAGCGCATCCGCCGCAAGTGGAGCGACCCGCGCGTCGAGTCCGGCTACGACGAGGGAGGCATCTGGAAGACGACCGACGGCGGGAAGACCTGGACCGAGGCCAGCGACGGGCTCCCGGCCGCGCGGTTCCGCGGGCGGATCGGCATCGACGTCGCGCGGTCGAACCCGAACGTGCTCTACGCGTTCGTCGACAACTACGACGAGGGCCGGCCGCCGCAGGAGAACGAGCGCGACGCCTACGGACGTCCGATCGTCGAGAGCCGCATCAAGGGCGCCGAGATTTACAGGACCGACGATAAGGGCCGGACCTGGCGGAAGGTCAGCGAGAGCAACGAGTTCATGACCCGGCACTCGAACACCTACGGGTGGGTGTTCGGCCAGCTCCGTGTCGATCCGGCCAACGAGAATACGATCTACACCATGGGGATCGGCCTGCACGCCTCGCGCGATGCGGGGAAGACCTTCCAGACGCTCCGCGGCATGCACGGCGATCATCACGGGCTCTGGATCGATCCGAAGAATCCGGCCGTTCTCTACAACGCCAACGACGGCGGGTTCTACTCGTCCGAGGACTCCGGCAAGACGTGGAAGTTCGCCGTCTCTGCGGGGGGCGCGCAGTTCTACAACGTGACGCTCGACAACAGCAATCCGGCCTGGGCGTACGGGTCGATTCAGGACCATAACAGCCGCCGCGGCCAGGTCGTGCTGGCGAAGGGCCGGGACCGGATTCCGGCGGTCGAATGGAGCAATGCGCCAGGGGGTGAGGGATCTCACCATGCGGTCGATCCCGTGAATCCCAATCTGGTCTACTCGCACCGCTTCTACGGCGGTTTCACGCGCGAGGATCTCAGCCAGTCGATGGCGGGCCGGGGCGAGCGAGGTGCCCGTGGCGGGGACGGCCAGGGCGGCCGGGGACGGGGCGCGCGTCCGGGGGTGACGGCCATCCGTCCGCCGACGAGCGAGGGAGATCCCGAGCTGCGCGCGCAGTGGATGGCGCCGATCGTCATCTCGCCGCACGACACGCAGACGATCTACGCGGGCTATCAGTTCGTCTTCCGCTCCACGAACCGCGGCGACGCCTGGGAGCGTATCAGCCCCGACCTGACGGGTAACGACCCGTCCCAGATGCTGCTGAAAAGCTCCAGCGCGATCCCTTATCAGACGATAACCGCGCTGGCCGAATCGCCGCGCACGCGGGGCCTCCTCTACGCCGGCACGGACGATGGGAGGCTGCACGTGACGGTGGACGGCGGGAAGAACTGGACCGACCTGACGGCGAATCTCCCCACCCGCCGCTGGCATTCGCGCATCGTCCCGTCCCGGCACGAGGCCGCGGTCGTGTACGTGACCCAGCGAGGGCGCGAAGACGACGACTTCGGCGTGTACGTCTACAAGTCCACCGATCACGGGAAGACCTTCACGAGCCTGGCTGCGAACCTCCCGGCCGGCCCGGTGAACGTCATCCGCGAGGATCCCGCCAACCCGGGTATCCTCTATCTGGGAACCGACTTCGGCGCCTTCGTGTCGACCGACGGTGGGAAGGAATGGAAGGTGCTCGGCGGGAACCTGCCGTCCACGCAGGTCTCGGACCTGGAGTATCACGCGCGCGATCACGTCATCGTGATTTCCACGTACGGCCGTGGTATGTACGCGATGGACGCGCTCGAACTGAAAAAGGTACGTTGATTCCCTGCGGCCGGAACCAGGATGCTGAAAAGCATCCTGCAGGGCGAATGGGCAATGGGCAATGGGCCAATGCGTGTCTTTGCCATGGCCCATTGGCCATTTCCCATCAGGACGGCCCTCTTTCAGCGACCTGCTTAGTGGCTGGGGGTGGAGCATGGGTAGGGTAAGTCGCGCCGCGGCGGCGCTGGCGACCTCGTCGCTGTTGGGCCTGCCGTCTTCAGCTCAGCAGCAGCAGCCGGTCTTCCGTTCCGGCGTCGATCTCATCACGGTGGATGTGACGGTCGTCGACCGGAAGGGTCAGCCGGTCGAGGGTCTGGGTCCGGAGAGGTTCGACGTGCACGTGGACGGCTCACGCCGGCGCGTGGTCTGGGCCGAATTCGTCCCGCATCGCGCGACCGCGCGTCCTGAAGCGCGATCGGCCACGCATTTCACGTCGAACGAGGCCCTCGACCCCGGCCGCCTCATTCTCGTCGCCGTCGATCAGATGCACATCCGGCGCGTCGAGGGGCTGGCGGCGCTGAAGGCCGCGAGCGCCTTCATCGATGCGCTCGACCCGGCCGACAGGGTGGCGGCAGCCCCGCTCACCTACCTCGGCCCCATCGAGTTCACCGCTGACCACACTGCCGTAAAGCGCTACGTGGAAACGCTGGCGGGGACGGCCTCGTCGCTGGCGGTGCAGTTCAATCTCGGGCTGGTGGAGGCGTTGGCCATCAGCGACGGCAACCGGACGTGGCTCGACCGCGCGGTCCTGCGCGAGTGCGGCGAGCCCATCGGTCGAATCGAGAACCCTGCCAGGGTGGCTGCCGCCGAGGGCCTGCGGGATCCCTGTCCTGTCCAGGTCGAGCAGCAGAGCCGCGTGCTGGCGCAGGAGGCCCGCAACGACGGGCGGCAGACGCTGAACTCGCTGATGCAGCTCATCTCGCGCCTGGCCGAGATCGACGGTCCCAAGACGCTCGTGCTGGTATCGGAGGGGCTGATCGCCGAGCCGCAACTCGTCGACCTCACCTCGCTCGGCGCGGCCGCGCAGGCGGCCCGCGTGGCCATCTACGTCCTGAAGCTCGAGACGCCGATCTACGACGCCTCCGAGACGGCCGTGTCGCCGACGCTCCAGGCCGACCTGCAGGCTCGCACGGACGGCCTCATCCGGCTCGCCGGCAGCGCCCGCGGCGAGGTCTTCAACCTGGTGGGATCGGATCCCTATCCGTTCAACCGCATCCTCAGGGAGCTCTCGGGCTACTACCTCGTCGCCTTCGAATCGTCGGGCACCGATCGCGACGGCCGGGCGCACCACATCGACGTATCCGCCGATGCGCCGGGCGCCACCGTTCGCACCAGGCCCGCGTTTCGAGCCAGCGGGCTGCCGGGCAAGGCCGCCATAGACAGGCAGATCGTCCGGATGCTCCGGAGCCCGCGGCTGGTTACAGAGCTTCCACTCCGCATCGCGGCGTACGCTTTCCAGGACGCGCAGCCCGGGACCATTCGCGTGCTGCTGAGCGCGGAAACGGAAGCGAAAGGCACGGCGCAGAATGCGACGATCGGGTTCCTGCTCGTCAACGAGGAGGGGGTCATCGCGGCCAGCGGGACGGGGACGACGGAAGACGGGCGGGTGTCGCTGCCGGTTCACGTGCCTGAGGGCCGTTATGTCGTGAGAGCCGCGGCGGTCGATGCCGGGGGACGTCAGGGGAGCGTCGAGCGTCGTTTCCTCGCGAGGTTGTTCGGCACCGGACAGGTACGGTTCAGCGATTTCGTCGTGGCCGAAGGGGCGTCGGGAGGGGGCACGCTGCGCGCCGCGGTCGCGTACGTCCGTGCGGACCGCGCCGCCGCGCTGTTCGATATCTACGGACTGCCGGACTGGAAGCCGGACGCCGGGAGCGTGACGGTGGAGATCACGCAGGAAGGGGCCGGCACGACCCTCATGAGCGTGCCCGTGACGATTTCCGCCACCGGTCCCACCAGCTGGCGCGTCAGCGCCGAGCTGCCTGTCGGCAACCTCCCGCCGGGCACCTACATCGCCACCGCGCACGTGACGCTGCCCGGGCTTCCCAGGCAGCGCCTCGATCGAGCTTTCTTACGCTGAATCCGTAAAGTGCTGAATGCCGAGTGTCGAATGCTGAACGCTCAGCATTCAGCACTCAGCATTCAGCATTCGTCTAGAATTCGTACCTGAACGCGAACTGCATGCAGCGGCCGGCCTGGCCGTCGCAGGAAGCGAGCGTCGAGTCGTAGCGCCCGAAGCCGCTGCGATCCGGGAACACGTTGAGGCTGTCCACGTCGAACTTCGCCGTGTTGGTCAGGTTGAAGATGTCCCAGCGGAAGCGCAGCCGGTGGTCGGAGATGCCGATGCGGAACGCCTTGCTGATGCTCAGGTCGATATTGAAGTAGCCGTCGCCGCGGAAGTTGTTCCGCTCGCCCGTTTCGCCCGGGAGCGAGAAGCGGAAGAACTCGAGCGCGCCCTCGGGATCGGCGAAGGCGGAGGGCCGGCCGTCAACGGCGTTCTTGATGGTCTTGGTCTCCGGCTGCACGCCCGGCGTGACGAGGCTGGCGTTGCCCTGCAGGTTCCAGTTCGTCGGCCAGCAGGAGCGGCAGTTGATGACGCCGAACGGGAAGCCGCTCGTCAGTCGCATCAGGCCCGCGATCGACCAGTCGCCGATGATCTGATTGGCGAAGCCGGACGCACCGCCGCCGTACCGCCGGCCCTGGCCGAACGGCAGATCCCAGATCCAGTTCGTGTTGAGCTGATGGCGGACGTCGAAGTCCGACGTGCCGTAGTTCAGCTCCGGATCCCACGAGTTGAGCAGGAAGCCGCTGTAGCCGCCGGCGCCGTAGTTGCCGAACGCGCTCCCGCGCTCGACGTTCGAGCCGAGGTCCTTCGAATCCGAGAACGTGTAGTTCACGTCGAACTGCAGGCCCTTCGAGTACCGCTTGCGCAGCGTCAGGATCATCGCGTGATAGTTCGACCGCCCGATGGAGCTGATGGACGCGAGCGAGTCGTACTGCTCCATGAAGTAGCTGTACGAGCCGAACTTGCTGCAGGCGGGATCGCAGAACTGGTCGATCAGCCACAGCGACGTGATGTAGTCCGGCGCGTCCGATGCGTACCGGTACGCGATGGCCTGCGTGGCGGTCAGCCCCTCGTAATCCGGGGCGTTGGTAGCGCCGGGGAACAGGTTCTCCCAGTATGGGATGTTCTGCAGCGCGGTGAAGGCAGCTTGTGGGGAGTTGCCATCGAGCCCGGCGGCCTCGGTTGCCCGGATCAGTTGCTGGGCCGCCGTGAAGTAGTCCACCCCCGACGCGGGATCGACCAGGTTCAGCGGCATCGCCAGGTCGCGGCGCACGAGCAGGTCGCGCCCGAACCGGCCGATGTAGCCTCCCTCGATGGCGAACCCGCCCCGCAGCTCGCGGCCGACGATCAGGTTCACCATGTGCGCCGACGGCGTCACGATGGTGTCGTCGATGCTGGTCGTGATGATCCCGGCACGGATCGGCGGGGTCTGCGGGAAGCCGCCTGGAGGCGCAGCCGGAACCGTCGGCGGCAGGACGCCCGGCGCGACGAAGCGAACGGCCGGGTTGGTCTCGTACGGCGCGCCGAAGGGGCTGCTGATCGTCGTCGACATGCCGAACGCGAACCCCTGGTCGAAGTTCAGCGCGAGGCCCTGTCCGATCCGGTCGAAGACCTTCGAGTAGCCGGCGCGGACGACCATCTGATCGCCGCCCGTCAGCCACCCGAGGAACCCGGTCTCGGCCCGGGGAGTCCAGGCGGCCGACACGCGCGGCGCCCAGTTGTTCTTGTCCCAGTCGTAGAAGCCGCGCCGGTTGTTCTTCGGGCCGGCGAGATCGAACTGGACGATCGGGCTGGCCGTGGAAGGAATGCCGGCCAGCATGTTCGCGCGCCGCTGATCGAAGTTCTCCCCCATGCTGATGTTCGGCGCGACCTGCAGCCCGTTGACCTCGTAGGGCGGCGAGTACAGGCTGTAGCGGACACCGCCGGTCAGGGTCAGGCTCTGCCCGATGCGCCAGCTGTCCTGGATGTAGAACTCGTACTCGTCGGTTGCGTACTTGCGGGTGACGGGCGAGCCGGACGGCTGCGCATTCCCTTCGCGGTCGTAGTTGGCGCGTACGGTCGCCTGCGATAGAACACCAAGGGCGTTGAGCCACGCGTCCGCGTACCCGGCGGCAAAATTCGAGGCCACCGCGGGCACCTCGCTGCAGCCCGGTGTCGTGCACGATGCGCGGCCCGGCATGTAGGTACGCCCGATGCCGCTCACCCACGACGGGTTCACCGTCGCCGAGTTGTAGGAGCCGCTCTCGCGCGAGCTGGGGATGCGCGTGAAGCGCAGGTTCGTGCCGAACTTGAACGTGTGCGAACCCTTGAGCCACGAGAGATCGTTCACGATGTTCTGGGTGGGAGTCTCCCTCGAGCTGTTGAACGTGATCGGCTCGTAGTTCGAGAGGAACCGGAAGGTCGTGTATTCGGCCTGCTGGCGGCCGGCGGTCGCCGAGTCGATCGCCGTCACGCCGTACCGAAAACTGTTGACCATCGACGAGCTGATCGCGACGTCGTAGCCGATCGCGAACCCGTAGTTGTTCGTCAGGTTCTGCGTCGCCGCCTCCTGGCCCGGGAACTGTGGCGCTCCGTTGACCGTGTCGTCCTGGATGTTGAGGCGGCCGAAGAGGCTCTGGTTGTCCGTGAAGCGGTAGTCCACGCGCCCGATCACCGTGTTGAAATCATTCGTGATCGGTGCGCTGAACCGGTAGTCCATGATGTTCCGGCCGTCCAGGCCCGGCTCGTTCGGCAGGGGAAACTGGCTCCAGTAGGTCGCCGCGGCGCGGCTGGGGCCGATCCCGAGCGGATCGATGGCGGCGAGCTGTGACGGCGACAGGCCGTACCAGCCGGACGGCACCGAGTGCGAGCCGGTGAACCCGCTCACCGAGCCTCCGGGGCACTGCGCCGCGGTGGCGCACCGGTACATCAGGATGCCATCCCGGAACGAGCCGGAGGGCACACCCCGAGAGACGGGCGTCTCGCTGTTCTCCTTCAGCTTCTCGAAATTGCCGAAGAAGAACAAGCGGTTCCTGCGAATCGGGCCGCCGAACGACCCGCCCCAGATGTCCTTGTCGAGCCGAGGTGGTTCGCTGGGATTGCCGGCCGTGACCTGCGTCAGCTTGGTGAAGTACTCGTTGCTCGAGAACCTGGTCCGCCGGCCCAGCCAGTAGCCGGATCCGTTGAAGTTGTTGGTCCCGCTCTTCGTGACGAGGGATACCTGCGGGCCGCTCGATCGCCCCGACTCCGCGCCGTAGTTGCTCGTCGAGACCCGGAACTCCTCAAGGGCCTCTTGCGTGACGCGAACCGCCGACGTGTACGCAGCCTGGAGCTGTGGATCGTTCACGTCCACGCCGTCGAGCGTGACGTTCTGCTGGTCCGAGCGCGCCCCGGCCACCGACCCGTACCGCGGGTCCGACGTGTTCGGATTGGTGACCGGGATGAAGACGGCGCCTGGCTGAAGGCTCAGCAGGTGCACGACGTTCTGCGCCTCGACCGGGAGCCGCGCGATCGTTTCCGCGTTCATCGTCTGACCGACGCTCGCGTCGACGGTGTTGATGATCGGCGTCGCCTCCGTCACCGTGACGGTCTCAGCAATGCCGCCAACCACCAGCGTCGCATCCACCTGCGTGGTCGTGTCGACGCCCAGGATGGCGTTCTCGCGCACGTATGGGCTGAAGCCGCTCAGCTCGAACTTGACCGTGTAGTTGCCGGGTGGAAGGCCCGGAATGTTGTAGATGCCGGTCGCGTTGCTGACCGTTGTGCGGACGGCGCCCGTCGACGTGTTGGTGGCCGTGACCGTCGCGCCGGGAAGCACGGCTCGTTGACTGTCTCGTACCGTGCCGGTCAGGCTACCCGTGCCCGCCTGGCCCCATGCGAGGGTTGTTGCCCCGAGCAGCAGCGCGGCGCACAACCCCGCTCTGACGCTCGACCGAAGGACAGAGACTCCCACGTTTCACCTCCAACCGTGGCGCCCTCGGCAAGATGAAACCTCCAGAGATGAGCGCGTTCTATTCTGTCCAGCCTCCAGAGGAACCAAGTCTGCACCGTTCAGGCGCCTGAAACGGACAGACCCGCGTACCGATCACGCGGGACCAACTGTTGTAACAGTTGTGCCAATCTGGCGAGTATATGTGCGAAGCCCCCCCGGATCAACGGTCTTTCGTCACCGGAATCGGTTGGCTGGAAGCGGCCTGGCGCATTCCAGCCCTGGCGCGTGCCCTGGGACCGGTGCCGGGCTGTGGGACGAAACCCGGGAGGGTATGCTGAATGCCGAGTGCCATGCTGAGTGGCCGCCGCTGGCATATCTGGCGGTCGGGGCCTTCCTGTGCCGGGCTCCGTTGCCCCGGGCGGTCTTCTGAGACCTCGTAATCGGCTAACATTGACTGGCCGTGCTCCCGACGACGATTCCACTGGCGGCCCTCGCGCTGATCGCGGCGTTTCATCCGGCCGCGGCCGGCGCCGCGTCGGGTGCGAGGTCGTGCGATCTGTCGCCGCCCGAAGCCCGATGGATTCAGCGCGCGCTGGACGGGTGGGACCTCGTGCGGCGGGACTACCTTAAGCTGGATCCTGCGCCTCTGCCGTGGATCGTTCTCTTCGACGCGTCGTGCATCTGGCACGTCGCTCCGACGGATCCACGCGTGCTGACCGGCGCCGAGCAGATCGGCACGGCGCTGACGTTCGCTGACGGGCCGGTCGACGTCCGGGCCCTTCCGCACGACGGGACCGTGCTCCTGCCGAGCCGCTACGAGATTCCGGTCGACGTCAAAGCCAGCACCGCCCTCTACCGTGGCGGCCGTGCCACGTTCTTGGCCATGTCGATGCCGGCGCTCTGGCGTGCCAGCCGCGCACACGGGCGCAATCCGCACCTCGACGACTACCTGCAGGGTGTGTTCGTCCACGAACTGACTCACACGCGGCACCTCGTTCCGCTCAACCGCCGCCTGCGCCGCCTCGCCGAAGATGCAGACCTCCTTCTGCCGGTCAACGACGATGTGGTACAGGGGCACTTCCGGAAGGAGCCCGGGTTCTCGCGCGCCATGGAGACCGAGCGCGACATGTACTTCCGCGCAGCGGCGGAGCCCGATCCCGGCAAGCGTCTGCAGCTCGCGTCGGCGGCACTCTCGCTGCGCAGGGAGCGCCACGCGCGGTACTTCTCCGGCGCCAACAGCGCGTTTGCGGATATCGAGACAGTCTTTCTGACGCTGGAGGGAACGGGTCAGTGGTCGGCGTACAAGCTGACCGTGGCGCGTGGACCCTACGATGGCGCCGCAGCGCTGAAGCTCGTGCGCGACAACCGCCGCTTCTGGTCGCAGGACGTCGGGCTCGGCGTCTTCCTGCTGCTCAATACGCTGGTGCCGGACTGGCAGGCGAAGGTGTTTGCCGCCGAACCGGCGTCCCCCTTCGATCTGCTCGAGGCGGCCCTGCCCAACGGCACAGGAGATCAGGAGGTCAGGAGGAATTAACAGGAGATCAGGAGATCAGGAGATTTGAAGGGCTTTTGGTCGATGAGTTCCTGCACCAGCAAGTGCTGACGGCTGAGCCCCTCGGTCCGCCCGATGGCTTCGGACTCGTCACGTGCTGATCTCGCCCCAGGTTCTTTCGCCGTGAGGTCACCGGGCTTTCCACCCGGTGCCCGTGCGAAGCGCGTTTCTCCTTGATTATTGGCTCTCCTGACCTCCTGACCTCCTGTTTGTTCCTCCTGATCTCCTGATCTCCTGTACGATCTCCTGGTCTCTCGACCCGTCATGCGCTCCCGAGGACAGAAGCTCGTCGTTGTCGTCGTCCTGGTCGTGGCAGCGGGCGCCGTGGCCCTGGTGCTCGCGGTCCGCGCGATGCTCGGCGGCGACGCGGTCCGTCAGGCGATCGAGACGCAGGCCTCGCGCGCGATGGGTCGCCCGGTCAGGATCGCCTCGGCCGTGCCGCGCCTGTTCCCGCGCGCGAGCCTCCGCCTCGCCGGGATCACGATCGGCGAAGGACCAGATCTCACGATCGAGCACGCGTCGATCTCGACGAACCTGCTCGGTCTCCTCAGCCGCCGCGTCGAAGAGGCGGAGATTGGGATCGAGCGGAGCCGTATCGATCTGCAGTGGGCGCTCGCGCTGTTCGCCGCGCTCTCGGACGCGCCGTCCGGCGCAGGCGACGCCGCGTCGCCCCTGCCGCTGACGGTCGTCTCCATTCGACGGCTGGCGCTGCGCGACGTGGAGCTGGTGTCCGGTAGCCGCTCGCTCCTGGTCGATCTGGATTCGACGCTGACGGAACGAGATCGCCTGGAGGTGACGCGACTCCGCGGCCGCTCCGAGGGCTCGGATCTGACCGCGACCGGCACGATCTCGAGCCTCTCGCGACGGACAGCCGCCTTCGACATCGAAGCGGCATCGCTCGATCTCGACGGGCTGCTCGCGTTCCTGGCGGCGGCGACACCGGCCGGCCGCGAGGCTGATGGAGCGGGCGCCGCGCAGCTTCCCGCGGCGCTGCCATCCTTGAACCTCCAGGCCGACATCCGCGCTGCGGCCGGGCGGGCATTCGACGCGCCGTTCACGAACCTTGCCGCATCCTGCCGGATGTCCGGCGATGATGTCCGGCTCGACGGGCTGCACGTGGAGCTGTTCGGCGGGCGCTTCGACGGAAGCGTGGTGTTCGCGGGCGCGCGCCGCGAGCCGCTCTACGAGTGGAAAGGCACGCTCGAGGGAATGGACGCGGCCGCGCTCGCGGCGTTTGCCGGAGCCGGCGGGTCGCTCACCGGACGGCTGGGCGGGACCGTGTCGTTCTCGGCGACCGGAGCCGATCCGCTTGCGGCGGTTCGCCGCGCGCGCGGTACGGCCCGGATCGCCGTCACGGACGGGCGCATGCCGGGCCTCGAGATCGTCCGCCCCGCGATCCTGGCGTTCGGCCATCCCACGGGCGAGCGTCCCGCCGGGTCGGGCGAGGCGTTCACCAGGCTGGCGGCAACGCTAGGCGTCGCGAATCAGACCTTTTCGACCCGCGACCTGTCGCTCGCATCCCGGGACCTCGATCTCTCAGCCGCGGGAACGCTGGCGCTCGCCACGCAGGCGATCGACTTCACCGCCGACGTCGTGCTGTCGAAGGAGCTGTCGGCGCAGTCGGGCCGCGATCTCTATCGGCTGGCCCGCGAGAACGAGCGGGTCGTACTGCCCGTCCGCATCACCGGAACGGTCGCGTCGCCGTCGGTGTTCGTCGACATCGAGGCCGCGCTCAAGCGCGCGCTGCGCAACCGCGCCGAAGACGAGCTGAAGTCTCTGCTCGATCGGCTGCGGGGGAAGATCATACGGTAGTGTTCATTCCGGGGTCCGGGGTCCGGGGTCCGGGGTCCGGGGTCCGGGGTCCGGGGTCCGGGGTCCGGGGTCCGGGGTCCGGGGTCCGGGGTCCGGGGTCCGGGATGTTTGCACTTATTACGGGATCCGGGATCCGGGATCCGGTTTGAATTGTGGTTTCAGTCGAAGCCCATGTGTAGCCGCTCGCGAAGCGATCTAAGATTGACGTTTGAAGAAACGCCCGGATCTGGGCCGGGCGGAGGAGTGTCTATGCGAATCTTCCTCACATCAGCGATCGCGGCGGCGGTGTTCACGAGCGGCGCGATGGCTCAACCGCCCGAAATGAAGCCCGGTGCGGAACACAAGCGCCTCGCCCACTTCGTCGGCCAGTGGAAGTTCGAGGGGGAGTCCAAGGCGTCGCCGATGGGGCCGGCCGGGAAATGGACCGGCACCGAAACGTGCGAGTGGTTCGCCGGATCGTTCCATGTGGTCTGCAACTCCAAGGGCACCGGTCCGATGGGCGCGCAGACCGGGCACGCGATCATGGGGTACGACCCCATGGAAAAGGGCTACACCTACTACGGCATCAGCAGCAGGGGTGAGGGCTACTACGTGAAGGGAAGCGTCAGCGGCAACGTGTGGACCTGGACTTCGGAAATGATGATGGAAGGCAAGCCGGCGAAATTCCGCGTCACGGTCACCGAGGATTCCCCGACCGCGCACAGCTTCAAGATGGAAGCGTCCTTCGGCGGCGGTCCGATGACGGTGGTCGAGGAAGGCAAGTCGACGAAGATCAGCAAGAGCTGAATCGCTCCACGAGCAGCCGGCTGCCGAAGAACGCCCAGCCCCCTTGTCCCTTCGGGCTGGGCGTCTTTCAGCAGCCGGCTCTGCCTATTCGGCCCGGAGCGCTCCGACCGGATCGATGCGCGATGCGCGCCAGGCAGGGAGGTAGCTGGCCAGCAGCGCGACGCCGATCAGCGCACACGACACGGCGGCGAACGTGATCGGGTCGCCGGGCCGCACGCCGTATAACAGGTTGGACATCAGTCTCGTCAGCACGACGGCGCCGGCGAGGCCGGCAGCGGCGCCGATCGCCACTCGCGCGAGCGCCTGTCGGAGGATCATCCTCAAGACGTCGCCGCGCTGGGCGCCGAGCGTCAGTCGCAGGCCGATCTCGGGCGTGCGCGTCGACACGCCGTAGCTCACCACGCCGTAGATTCCCGCGGCCGCCAGCAGCAGAGCCACACCGGCGAAAAGGCCCATCAGCGTGAGCTGAAAACGTGGGCGTGCCAGCGCCCGCCCGATCGCCGCCTCCATCGTCGTGACATCGGATACGGAGACGCCACGGTCGAGCGAGCTGACCGCGGCGCGTGCAGACGCGGCCAGGATGGCGAGGTTTCCACCGCTCCGGACGACGATCGTGAGATACGTGTAGCGCGACTCGGGCCCGTCGAGATAGGTGGTCGTCTGGAGATACGGGAGGTA
>DATIEW010000202.1:0-2011 GCA_035455585.1 Vicinamibacterales bacterium
GCCGCGCGTGTCGTGAAAGTGCAGGGCGATTCGGCTCGATGGCAGCCGTTCGGCCACCGCGCCGACGACCCGCGGCACCTGACCTGGATGCGCGATTCCGATCGTGTCGCTGACCGACACTTCAACCGCACCCATGTCGACGAGCGCGTGCGAGACGGCTGCCACACGCTCGGGTGGGACCGTGCCTTCGAATGGACACCCGAACGCAGTCGACACGTACGCCCGCACGCGCATGCCGAGGCTTGCCGCACGCGCACACACCGCTCGATAGGTGTCGAGCGACGCATCGATGGTCTGATTGATGTTCCTGCGGCTGAACGATTCGGACGCCGCGGCAAAGACGGCGATGGCGGCCACCCCTGCGGCGTGCGCGCGCTCGAGACCCGCGAGGTTGGGCACGAGCGCCGAGTACCGTACGCCGGCCCGGCGGTTGATGCCGGCGAATACCTCCGCCGCGTCACCCATCTGTGGCACCCACTTGGGACTCACAAACGCCGAGACTTCGATTCTCGGCAGCCCCGCCGCCGAGAGCAGGTCGACAAACGCGATCTTGTCGCCGGTCGACACCGTCGAGTGCTCGTTCTGAAGCCCATCCCTCGGGCCTACCTCAACGATCGAGACGCTGGCAGGCCGCATCAGTCCTCGTCGATTTCGATGAGCGCCAATCCGGGCTGGACGAGCTCGCCCTCGCGACAGTGCACGGCCGTGATGGTGCCGGGCCCGTCGGCTCGGACCGGCAGCTCCATCTTCATGGCTTCGAGGATCACGAGCGGTTCCCCGCGTCTGACAGCGTCGCCGACGCCGACGAGAACACGCCGCACGGTCGCCGGCATGGGTGCCGCCAGCGAACCATGGTGGCCGCCGCGGGCGCGTGCGGCGGGGCGCGCCTCGGTGAGGGCGAATACTTTACCGTCGACGAAGACCCACCTGACGCCGCCGCCGGCCACGGTCCAGGCGACAGTGCTCAGGGTTGCCGGGTCGGCCGTGATTCTCAAAGTGCCGTGGCCGTCGCGGGTGGCGGAATAGATCTGGCCGCCGACGCGAACCTCCAGCCGCGCGCCGTCGTCGAGCACCTCCACCGGATATTGCGCGTTGTCGGCCGCGGGATCTGCGAGGACAAGCGTGATGGCGCGGCTCGGCATATCGTTCAGCGCCCCCAGCGCCGCAGCGTCGACCATGGGTCGCGGTCGTCGGCCGTCGATCCGTTTTGCGCGTGACGCGTTCCCGCCGGCACGGCCGACAGCGCGGCGGCGACGAGCGCCTCTGGCGGAACCTCGTCCGCTCCGGTCAGCTCGACCGCATGCTCGTCGATCGTGCCGGTGTGCACGTGCCCCGAGCGGAACGCGGGCAGATTGAGGAGCCTGATCAGGAACGGGATGTTCGTGCGCGTGCCGAGTATGGGAAATTGCCGGAGTGCGCTCGCGGCTCGAGCCCGCGCGGCCTCGCGCGTCTCGGCGCGGACGATGAGCTTCGCGAGGAGCGGATCGTAGTTCACCCCGACGCGATCGCCTTCCGCAACGCCGGAGTCTACGCGGATCCCCGGTCCCGACGGTTCGCGATAGAGCAGCAGTGGCCCGGCCTGGGGCAGGAAGTCCCGCGCGGCATCCTCGGCGTAGATACGGCACTCGAGTGCATGGCCGCGCTGCGTGAGCGACTCCTGCGTCCAGGGCAGAGTCCCGCCGTCAGCCACCACGAACTGCGCGCGCACGAGATCCACGCCGGTCACCTCTTCGGTCACCGGGTGCTCCACCTGCAGCCGGGTGTTCATCTCGAGGAAGTAGAACCGGCCGTCTTCGTCGAGGAGGAACTCGATCGTCCCGGCGTTACGGTAGCCGGCTGCGCGAGCCGCGGCGACCGCCGCGTCGCCCATGCGGTGGCGCACGCCGGGCGTGATCGCAGGCGAGGGACTCTCCTCGATGACCTTCTGGTGACGCCGCTGAACCGAGCACTCCCGCTCGAAGAGATGCACGACGTTGCCGTGCGCGTCCGCGAAGATCTGGATCTCGACATG
>DATIEW010000203.1:0-3814 GCA_035455585.1 Vicinamibacterales bacterium
CGGGGCTGACGCTGACCTACCTCCAGGGCATCCTCAGGGCGCGGGCACCGCGCTCGCTGAGGACGGCCTGCCTTCTGAGCAAGCCTTCCCGCCGCACGGTCGACGTGAAGATCGACTACATCGGCTTCACCATCGAGGACCGATTCGTCGTCGGGTACGGCCTGGACTACGGGGAGCGCTACCGCAACCTCTCGTCGATAGCGGTGCTCGACGGTCAATGAAGCGCTTCGACATCATCACGGAGGCGGATGCCCGGATGCTCGACGTCGGCTCGACCGTCGAGCTGGCCGAAGGCGGCGTCGTGACGCCGCTCGCCCGGGACACGCTGGCTGCGCGGCGGGTCACGGTGATTCCCATCGGGTCGTACGATCCGGCCGCGCCGCTCGATCTCGCGCCGGCTGCGGACGTGCGGCGGATTGCGATCGGCAGCGACCATACGGGCGTGGCCCTGAAGGAAGCCATTGTCCGGCATCTGCGCGGCAGGGGTGTGGGGGTTACCGATGTCGGGACGTCCGGAACGGAGCCGGTCGACTATCCGGACATCGCCGCCGCGGTGGCGCTGAACGTGGCCAGGAAGGAGGCCGACGCAGGGATCGTGATCGACGGCGCCGGCATCGGCTCCGCGATTGCCGCGAACAAGGTGCGCGGAATCCGCGCGGCGATGTGTCCTGACGAGACGATCGCGCGCTATTCACGGGAACACAACGGCGCCAACGTGCTGGCGCTCGGCGCGACGCTCCTCGCGGGGCCCGACGCGGCCCTCCGGATCGTGGACACCTGGCTGGCCACGCCGATGCGGGAGGCGCGCTACATCCGCAGGCTCCTGAAGATCCGCCGGCTCGAAGACCGCGCCGCCCGGCAGTAGTCCGTCACGAGCCTGGCAACATGAACCTTGTACGCGTTGGGGCAGCGCATGACGGCGGCGCGCAAGGCGCGCCCCGCCGGAGCGGAGCGGGGCGCAGGGGTCCCCGGCCGCCTACGCGCCTTTGGCGCTTCGGCGCCCAAGCGAGCGACGGCCAGCCCGGGTCCCCGGCGCGCGTTTTGTGCGCGCTGGGGTGGAGGTGGGGGGTCCGGCGGGGCGAAGCCCCCCGGTAGGACGATGTTCAGCCCGGAAGATTTCGAGCGCCTCGTCGAGATTGTCACCGAGGAGGTGCTGGCAGCCAGCAGGACCGGCGGGCCTCCGGTGACGTGTGCGTGCCATGCGGTGCTGCAAGACTGCTGTCCGGATCGGCTGCGCGGCGTGCTCGACGCGGGCGCCACGCGCATCGGCGTCCATGCGGCGGGGCGGGTGCCTGACGGCATCGCGGCCATGATCGATCACACCTTGCTCAAGCCGGACGCCACGCGCGAGGACATCGAGCGGCTCTGCCGGGAGGCGGCCGAGTTCCGCTTCGCGACGGTGTGCGTCAACCCGGTATGGGTCGCGCTGGCGGCGGCACGGCTCCGGGGCGCGGGCGTCGGCGTCTGCTCCGTCGTCGGGTTTCCGCTCGGGGCGACGACGCCCGACGTGAAGCACTACGAATGCCGGCGCGCCATCTACGACGGCGCGACGGAGATCGACATGGTGATCAACGTTGGCGCGCTCAAATCGGGCGATCTCCGCACCGTCGAGCGCGACATCGAGGCCGTGGTCGATCCCTGCCGCCAGTGCGGGATCGTCAGCAAGGTGATCATCGAAGCCTCGCTCCTCTCCGACGAGGAGAAGGTCGCCGCGTGTACCATCAGCAAGGCCGCCGGCGCGGACTTCGTCAAGACCTCGACGGGGTTCGGCCCCGGAGGCGCCACGGCGGCCGACGTCGCCCTCATGCGCCGGGTCGTCGGCGCCGACATGGGCGTCAAGGCTGCCGGCGGCGTGCGCGATCTCGAGAGCGCCAGGGCCATGATCGCCGCGGGGGCCACCCGCGTGGGCGCGAGCGCGGGCGTCAGGATCGTCCAGGAATCCAGGGGACAAACGCCGGCAGCGGCCCGGGAAGGCTACTGAAGCCGTTACCTTCTCTTGTCCACGCCGTGTCCGTCCGCGCCGAGCTTCGAGCGGCGGGTAATGGCGTCGCGAACCAGCCAGAGGTCCGGGAAGAACCGGACGTCGATGCGCTTTCCCAGCACCTCGACCGGCGTGCCCTGCGTGCCGATCACATTGCCGCCGATGATGCGCTCCACGACCTTGAGGTGGTGAAACCGCCAGAGGATGGTCCGCTCGTCCCACGCGATCATCTGCTCGGCGACGCGATAGACGTCATCCAGGTCGCAGCTCCGCTCGTAGACGTCCAGCAGCGTGAGCGAGCGGCGAGCCAGCAGCTGGTCGAGCGACTGTCCGAGGAGCGGCGAGACCCGGTGGACGCTGCGGAAGCCCGGAGAATCGAAGCCGGCGCCGTGCCCGAGCGCGGTGCGCACCACCGCGTAGTCGGCCGGAGACATGTGCTCCAGCATGTGCAGCTGGGCCGTGATGAGCGACATGGAGTCGCTGGCGCGGCGGATCAGACGCTCCGCGAAGCCGAGCGCGTTGCCGTCGATCGCCGCTGCGGCGGCCTCCAGCTCGGTGCAGGCCAGCTTCAACCACAGCTCGGAAGCCTGATGCACGGCCTGGAAGAGATGTTCGTCCCGGTGCACCACCTCGTCCGGCGACTTCTGCAGCGACAGCAGCTCGTCCGTGCGCAGGTACCGTTCGTAGTCGGTGGCGCCGGAGCCGGGCAGGATCGGTTCGTTGAGATTGGTCATCGTCTTGTCTTCGGCGGGCGAGGAACGTGTGGTGGCCCTCCTGGCGCCGTGAAGTACCTCTTCAACTTCCAGAAAGTCAAGTCAACTTCATCGCCTTGGGCGTTGGGAGTTGGAGATTGCGAGTTGATCCGTCTCACTCTCTCAGACCTGCGCGAGTGATTCGGGCCTGATCTGCGCGACGGCGTGCAACGGCAGGCGGAGCGCCGCCCGGCACCCGTGCCCGTGCCGGCCGTCTCGATTCTCGAGCACGAGGCTGCCGCCGTGCGCCTCGGCGATCTGCCTGCTGAGCACCAGGCCGATGCCCGATCCTCCCGGCTTGGTCGTGAAGAACGGCACGAACAGGTTTCCAGTATTGGAGAGGCCGGGCCCCTCGTCCTCGACCCACAGCTCCATCGACGGCGGCGTCGAACCGGGGACGCGCTGCCAGCCGACGCGCACCCGTCCACCGGTCTCGCGAACCGCGTCGACCGCGTTGCGGATGAGATTGATCAGCAGCTGTTCGAGCTGGTCGCCGTCGCCCTGAACGGTCAGCCTTGGTCCGGGTGCGACCTCGATGTGATGCGCCTTCTCGAGCGTGACGACGCGATCGACGAACGCGGAGACGTCGAGCGGCGCGAGCTTCGGCGGCGGCAGCTTGGCGAGGCGCGCGTAAGCGTTCATGAACCGGCTGAGCGATTCGGATCGCGAGGCGATGACGCCGAGGCCGCGCTGCACGTCGTCGCGCCAGTCCTGCGGAGGCGGCTCGCGATCGATCAACCCGGACAGACTGCCCGCGATGGACTTGATCGGAGCCAGCGAGTTGTTCATCTCGTGTCCGATGACGCGGATCAGCCGCTGCCAGGCCTGGCGCTCCTCCTCGCGGAGCGGCTGGCTCAGGTCCGAGAGCACGAGCAGCTCGTGCGGGCGGCCGCCCTGGCGGAACTGGCTGCGTCGGATCTCCCAGCGGCCGACGCCCCCGGGAAACGCGGTGTTGATGACGCGCGGCGCCTCGCCGGACAGGTACTCGTCGAGGTCGAGCGCCATCGCGTGGCGCCCGAGCAGCCGTTCGGTGGGCTGCGCGAGCAGGCGGGCGCCGGCGCGGTTCACGAATTTCAGCTCG
>DATIEW010000204.1:0-2272 GCA_035455585.1 Vicinamibacterales bacterium
CGACGCCGGAGCGGCAGCCTCGTCCGCGGCCCATGGGCGTTCCCAACGATCCGCCGGCGTCATACCAGAGCGACCTGCTCCGGATTCGGCTCCGCTCAACAGTACCAGGGTTCGTTCAGGTACGGCACGGCCGCGCGCGGAAGAATCCCGTCATCGGTACGCGCCGGCGGGCTGCCGCCGCGTGCTTCGTGCGCCAGGCCCCATGCGCGATCGAACAGCTGGCGGCGCGACATGGTGAGCGGCACGCCGACGAGAGACGCCACGTGCTGCTGCAGCGCGTCCACACGCGGGTCGCTGTGTCGCCATGGATAGGTCAGCGACCGCGTATCGAAGTCACCAATCAGGCGCCGGACGTCATCGAGGTCGAGGAGCCGCGAGCCCTCGGTCACGAGAAGCCTGATGCCGAGTTGAATCGGCGCAACGTTGTCCACGAGACCGAGACCGTCGATGGCCTGGAGCAGATCGCAGTAGCTCTCCACCGTCGTCCATGGCGTGAAGGCGACGAATGTGGGTGCCAGCGTCAACCCGGCGCCCGCACACAGCGAGACGACGCGTTCGAAGTCCGCGCGCGTATGACCCTTCTCGAGCCTCTCCAGCACCTCATCGTCGAACGACTCGACCGCCGTCGTCACCAGCATGCACCCCGTCCGTCGGAGTCGCGTCAGCTCGCCGGCGTGCTGGAGCAGATGCTCGACCTTGATCGTAACGTCGTAGGACAGCGCCGGAAACTCGCGGCCGAATGCCTCCATCACCGCTCTGGCATGCCCGATGCCATTGAAGAAATCCGGATCGCCGAACGTGATGTGCTGCGCGCCGGCCCTGGCCTGCCTGCGGATGTCTTCGACCACGACGTCCACCGGGATCGTGCGGAACCGCCCGTTGTAGATCGGGACGATGGGACAATGGCGGCAGCGGTGCTTGCAACCGCGGCTCGCTTCCGTGTAGCCCACCGTGCGCCGTTCCGCGCCAACCTGCAGAGTGGCGTAGCGTTCGAGCGGGGGAAGGCCGTCGCGATCCGGCACGCGGAAACTCAGCCGCGCAACGTCGGCAATCGGACGCACTCCCGCAGGAGACGCACTTTTTTCAGGCACGCCGCACGCATGCGCGCCGGTGACGCCCTTGCGGAGCCCGCCCGCGGCAGATGCTACTTCGACGAGCCGCTCTTCGAATTCCCCGCCGAGGATGTGGGTCACGCCGTGGTCCCTGAGCATGCCGGCATTGAGCGGCGCGTACAGCCCGTACGCGCACAGGGTGACGTCGGGATTCCACTCGCGTACCCGATCGATGACCGGCCGCGCCAGGCGGGTTGCCGTGTGCATCGGAAGGAAGAAGGCGACGAGGTCGGCCGCACGGACGGCCTCCTCGTCCAGCCGCTCCCGCGACAGATCGGCACAGACGACTTCCACCCCGGCCTCCCGGAGCCAGGCCGCCGGCGACGCCAGGCCGAACGGCTGCCGGCCGAGGTCGTAGGTGGAGATCAGGAGGGCGCGCATGGGTGGATTGTGACACGGTTCTGAGATCAGGAGGTTGTTCACAGGAGGTCAGGAGATCAGGAGAAAACAACAGGAGATCAGGAGATAAGGAGACATCAAGCATTCGTGGATTGAAGACCGCACGGCGAACCAAGGGCACGCGGCGAGCAACACATCACCCCGGTGGCGCCGCGCGACGCGTGGGTTGGCCGGCCTTGCCGGCCGCGCCACCGGGGTCAGCGCTCACATCCCACGACTCTCCGGTGTTCATGCGGTCTTGTCTGTCGGTCTGACCAGATCTTGTCGTCTCCTGATCTCCTGATCTCCTGATCTCCTGTTCCCCCCTCCTGATCTCAGGTCTCACCTCCTGATCTCGAACTCCGAGATTGCCTCCCCCAGGCTCGTGTCAGGCGGCGCGAAGAACGGTGCCCACTTCTGCGGAGCCGACGCGGGCGTCAGAAGACTCACCACGATCAGCAATGTCGTCGACACCAGGACGCCGGGGATCACGATGTAGCTGCTGTCAGCGAAGTCGAACGGCTCGCCTCCGTACGTCATCGTGAAGTCCACGCCCATCCGGCTCAGTGCCGCGATGCCGAGAATCGTCCCGAGCCCTCCCGCGATGCAGGCGACGCCGCCCTGGGGCGTGACGCGTTTCCAGAGGAACGCCGCCAGAAGCGCTGGCGTGAGGCTCGCGCCCACGAGCGAGTAGGCGTACAGCGCCATCGCGAGCACGGTCTCGAACTGCGTGAGCAGGAGCAGGCCGATCACACCAAACAGGACAACGGACACGCGCTGCA
>DATIEW010000205.1:0-2908 GCA_035455585.1 Vicinamibacterales bacterium
CCGCCCGCGACCCCGGCGATCCCGGCGAGCGGGACGCCTGACCGGCCCGATCCGAAACGCCACCGACTCGGCGACGCTCCGCCTGCCGGTCATGGACAGGCAGGTGGCGAGCGAGCGAATTTTCCGGTTCTTCTCTTCTGAGCGAGCGAGCCAGCCCGGCCGGACATGACCGGCAGGTGCCAAGTCGCCTGGTTGATGGCGGAGAGGGTGGGATTCGAACCCACGAATACCTTGTGGGTATTACTGGAATTCCAGTCCAGCGCCTTCGACCGCTCGGCCACCTCTCCTGCAAAGGCGGCACAGCCTACTGGACGCCGGCTGCCTGCGGCAACCGGCGCGGCGGTGACGTTCAGAATCCCCAGTTCAGGATGAGCTGGATTGCGTCGAACGTCGGCGTGCCGTCGGCTTTCGGTACGTCCAGCCAGCTCATCCGGTAACTGCCGCTCATCGAGAACGACGGATTCCAGCGGTACTGCACACCTGCGATTGCCTGGTAGGCGAATCCGTCGACGCTCTTGGTGTCCTGGAACGCATCGCAGACGTAGCCGTACCACGGATTCCACCAGCAGCCGACCTGTGGCGGTTGGGTCGCGACGTTCGTGTCCAGGAAGCTCCAGCCGACCCCAGTCCCGATGAAAGGCCTGAACCGGCCGGTCAGGAAGTAATAGCTCAGGTCGAACATCACGCCCATGGTGTCCAGGCCGCCCCGGACCGGGAACACTTCGCCCGGCGCGTCACCGGCAAGCATGCCTTCGTAGTCGCGCTCGTCGTAGTTGATGGTTGCGCCGAGCTCCAAGTACCTCGACAGCTCGTAGCCGACGCCCACGGTAAACCCCGTGCTGCTGTTGAATTCGACCGTGGACCCGCCGTCGAAGTCGACGTCCGTGGTCGGCTGGTAGGTCGCGCCGATCCGTGCCTGCCATGGACTGCCGTCGTCCATGTCCACCGGCGGCAGGCGGACCTCCGCTGCACCGCCGCCGGCAGCGTCCGACACTCCGGAAGCTGCCGCCACGCGCGCCTGGGGCGAGGTGCCGAACGCGGGCGGGTGATCGAGGCAGGTCCCGGGCTCCTTCGGCAGCTCCGGCGACTTGACCACGGGTATCTTGAGCGCGTTGCGCGTATCCGGCAGGTCGGCGCCGGACGGCACGCGCAGCACATCCACCTGTTGCGCAGACTCGTAGGGCTGCGGCTCGTCGCAGCCCGAATAGGCGTTCGGCAGCCACCCGCAGCCCGCGAGCGGCAGGACCGCCGCGATGCATGCCAACCAACTTGCCCGCCTGGTCATTCGATCACTCCGCCGCGGCGCATCGCCGCGAGCACGGTTGCCTGGTGCGCTTCGGAGAGGCCGACGAGCGGAAGGCGAATGCCTGGCCCGATCAGCCCCAGCCGCCCCAGGGCCCACTTGGTGGGAATCGGGTTCGACTCGACGAAAAGCGCAGTGTGAAGACCGTCGAGGCGCTCGTCGAGTTCCCGCGCGCCCACCTGGTCGTCGGAGAGCGCAGCTTCGATCATCTCGTGCATCAGGCGTGGCGCGACGTTGCCGGTCACCGTGATCACTCCCTGGGCACCGGCGCCGACCAACTCGCGGCAGCTCGGGTCGTCGCCCGAAAGCAGCAGGAAGTCGTCGCCGCAGCGCTCGAGGATCTCGCGTCCGCGCGCGATGCTGCCGGTTGCGTCCTTGATGCCGATGATTTGCGGATGCCCCGAGAGGCGCTCGACGGTCTCGGGCAGGAGATCGCAGGCGGTGCGCGAAGGAACGTTGTAGAGGATCAGCGGCACGCTGGAGGCGTCCGCGACCACGCTGAAGTGCCGGTACAGGCCTTCCTGCGGCGGGCGGTTGTAATAAGGTGTAACGACGAGCACCCCGTCAGCTCCGAGCTCGCAGGCGGTGCGCGTGCGCTCCACGGACTGCGCGGTGGAAGGGCCGCCGGTGCCCGCGATGACCGGCAGGCGGCCGCCGAGCCGTTGCACGGCGATCTGCAGAATTTCGGCCGCCTCCGCGGCAGTCAGGGTTGCCGACTCACCCGTCGTACCGCCGACGACCACGCCATCACTGCCCTCGCGCGCGTGCCAGTCGAGCAGCCGCCCGAACGCGACGTGATCGACGTCGCCGGACTCCGTCATCGGCGTCACGAGCGCAACGAGGCTGCCGCGGAACATTTCACCTGCCCCCGGCCGGGATGCCGGAACCGGAGGCGGGATGGTACGGGCGCACGCCGTGCCGAAGCAAGACGCGGCGCGCTCCGCGATATCATCGCTGCGCCGATCCCGGTACACTCTGCGCCAGTTCCCGCGCATTCCCCCGCATGAAGCAGTTCATCGCAATCTCGGCCATCGGCGACGATCGCATCGGTCTCGTGCACGACCTTTCGAAGGTGGTGGCCGACTGCGGCGGCAGCATCAGCGAGAGCCGCATGACGGCGCTCGGCTCCGACTTTGCGATCCTCATGCTGGTCGCCGGCAACTGGCACTCGGTGGCGCGGATCGAGACCGACCTCGCCAAGCTCGCAGAATCCTCCGGCGTCACGATCCAGGTACGCCGCACCACGCAGCGCGCGGCGCGCGAGGACATGGTCCCCTACTCCGTGGACGTCGTCTGCATCGACCAGGCGGGCATCGTGGCCGGCCTCTCCGGCTTCTTCGCCTCGCGCGGCATCGACATCGGCGAGCTCTCCACGCGCAGTTACGCCGCGGCGCACACGGGCGCGCAGATGTTCTCCGTCTACATGGTGGTCAATGTCCCCTCGCGCATACACGTCGGCGCCCTGCGCGAGGAGTTCATGGACTTCTGCGACCAGATGAACCTCGACGCGATCCTCGAGCCGGTGAAGAACTGAGGCGATGGCAGGCGCGAAGTCCGGCGCGAAGGCTCCGAAGTTCACGATCCCGACGACCGGCGGCGAGTTCC
>DATIEW010000206.1:0-8484 GCA_035455585.1 Vicinamibacterales bacterium
CAAAGCCCAACTTCCAACTCCCAACGCCCAACTTCCAACTCCCAAAGCCCAACTTCCAACTCCCAACGTGTCGTGCCACAGACAGTTGGGAGTTGGGGATTGGCAGTTGGAGGTTGACGGCGCAAGTGAACTCCTGGCCTACTCCCGCTGCCCGTAGTATTTGGCGGGCCCGTGCTTGCGCTGAAAGTGCTTGTCCACGAGAAACTGGTCGGGACGCACGGCCCCGGGCGCCGCGCTTCGCACGCGCCATTCGAGCCGCGAGACGTATTCGAGCACTCTGGCGTTCTCGACGGCCTCGAACGCATCGGCTCCCCACGTGAACGGCCCGTGGCTCGCAACCAGGACGCCCGGCACCCGCGCCGGGTCGATGTCGCGACCCCGGAAGGTCTCCACGATCACGAGCCCCGTGTTCCGCTCGTAGTCACGCTCGACCTCGTCCTGCCGCATCGGCCGTGTCACCGGCACGTCCCCGCAGAAATAATCCGCCTGCGTCGTGCCCAGGCAGCGCACCGGCAGCCGCGCCTGCGCGAGCGTCGTCGCGAACTCCGAGTGGGTGTGGGCGATCCCGCCGCATGCGAAGGCGCGGTACAGCTCGTGGTGCGTCGGCGCATCGGACGAGGGGCGGAGCGAGCCGTCGATCACCTCGCCGCTATCGACGGCGATTGGCACCAGGTGAGCCGGCGACAGCTGGTCGTATGGCACGCCGCTCGGCTTGATGACGAAGACGCCCGCGGCGCGATCGATCCCGGAGACGTTGCCGAAGGTGCCCAGGACGAGGCCGCTCGCGGCCAGCTCCATGTTGGCGCGATACACGGCATCGCGGAGAGCCGCGACCGCCTGGCTCCCGCTCATCCGCGCACCCGGTCGCCTCTGCGGCCTGGATCCCCGGCGGCTTCGAACCCCGTGGACACGGTCTCGACGACCGGGGCGGCGCGGCGTCGGCCCGCCGCGCGCGCGGCGGCACGCTCCCGGATCGACAGCAGCCGCTTCATGAGCGTGCCGAACCCGGCCTGCGCGCCTGGAACGGCGCCGAACGTATCGTGAAGCTCGCGATAGAGCCCGTACAGCTCGTCGTAGACGGCGTGCGCCTCCGGATCGGGTGTGTACCGCTTGTCCTTGATCGACGTCATGCGCTCCTGCGCCTCGGACCAGCTCGAATAGCCTCCCTCCGCGGCGCCGGCCGTGACGGCGGCGGAGAGCGCCGCGCCGAGGGCCGGTGTCTGCGGCGACCCGGCAATCAGCATCGGCTGGCCGATCACGTCGGCGTAGATCTGCATGAAGAGGTCGTTCTTCTCCGCAATACCCCCGCAGCAGACGACGCGGTCGATGGGGACGCCGTGCTCGCGGATCCGCTCGATGATCGCCCGCGCGCCGAACCCGGTGGCCTCGATCAGCGCGCGATACACCTCCGCCCGCGTGGTGTGCAGCGTCTGGCCGACGATGAGACCCGTCAGCCGGGGATCGACGAGGATCGTCCGGTTGCCGTTGTTCCAGTCGAGTCCGAGCAATCCCGATTCGCCCGGTGCGAGCCGTGCCGCTTCGTTCGACAGCTGCGCATGCAGCGCTTCGTCGCCCCGGCAGATCGTCTCGACCCACCACTTCAGGATGTCGCCGACGGCCGATTGCCCCGCTTCGATACCGTAGTAGTCCGGCAGGATCGACCCGTCGACGATGCCGCAGATGCCGGGAATGTCGTCGATGCGATCGGCGGAGGGCGCAATCGCGCAGTCGCAGGTGGACGTGCCGACGATCTTCACGAACGTGCCGGTGCGGATGCCAGAGCCGACCGCGCCGTAGTGCGCGTCGAAGCCGCCCATCGCGATGGCGATGCCGGCCGGCAGGCCGAGCGCCCCGGCCCATTCGGTCGAGAGGCGTCCGGCCGGCCGGCCCGGAGGCCAGGCCTTCTCGTACAGGCGGTCGCGCAGCGCGGCGAGCTTCGGGTCGAGCCGTTCCAGGAACGACCTGGCCGGCAGGCCGCCCCACTGGTCGGAGTACATGGCCTTGTGCCCCGCCGCGCAGATGCAGCGCTGGATGTCGCGCGGCCGCCGGACGCCGGCCAGCACGGCGGGGATGAAGTCGGCCAGCTCGACCCAGCTCTCGGCCGCGTCGAACACGCCGGGCGCGACCTTCAGGCACCGCCAGATCTTCGACCACCACCACTCCGACGAGTACGTGCCCCCGATCGGCGCCAGGTACTCCGGCGCGTGGCGCCGCGCAGCCTCGGTGATCGCCTCCGCTTCGTCGGCCGACGTGTGATCCTTCCAGAGCCAGGCGTGCGCCGCCAGGTTCTCCTTCCACATCGGATCGAGCGCGAGCGGCCGCGCGTCGCGGTCGACGGGCAGCGGCGTCGAGCCCGTGGTATCCACGCCAATCCCGATGACCCGCTCGCGCGCGAAGCCGGGCTCGCGTCCGGCATCGTCGAGCGCGCCAGCCACCGACGCACGCAGCCCCTCGAGGTAGTCAGCCGGATTCTGCCTGGCCAGGTGCGGGTCGCCCGGCCGAAGCAGCACGCCGTGGTCGCCGCTCGGATAGTCGAACACCTTCGTGCCGGCTGAGCGGCCGTCGCGGCAGTCGACGACCACGGCACGGACCGAGTTTGTGCCGAAGTCGATGCCAATCGTGTAGGCGCTCATGGGTTCAGCCCATCAGGACGGGCGACACGACGTCGAGGATGTCCGGCCCGGTTCCCCGCGCGCGCGCCCGGTCGAGATCCGGCTGCCGCGCCAGGAGCCGCACGGCCTTCAGCGACAGGTTCGCGAAGTTGATCATGCTGCGCTCGATGGCGCGCGTCGGGTCCTCCCGGTACGTGAACTGATCCTGGCTGTAGTAGCCGCGGTAGTCGCGCACGAAGGTGGTGTAGAGGTACTCGACCGACTCGGGAATCGACAGCGTGCCGAACATGCAGTCCTGGTCGTTGCGTCCCTGGCGCGCGTCGTTGACGTCGAACTTGTGCACGGGAACGCCGGCGTACACCGCCAGGTCGCACGACGTCGAAGCCGTGGTGGCCTCCATCTTCTGATGGCCGTAGTCGATCGTGAGGCCGCAGTTGCTTCCGCCGCACGCCGCGTTGACTTGCTGCGCGACCAGAATCGCGGAGGCAGCCGTCGGCACGATCATGAACAGCTCGCGCGGCTCGTACGGCTTCGACTCGATCCCGAGCTTGATGCCGTGCTCCAGGCACTTGCGGTTGACAGCGGCGAGCGCCTCCGTGAACCACTCGAGCGACTGCCGGTAGTCGATCTGAAAGTGATAGTCGGCGCCGTCGGAACCCGGCCAGACGCTCAACACGGGGATCTTCATGAGCCGGCAGATCTCGACCCCCTTGAGAATCTCTTCAAGCGCCGCGCGCCGGAGCGCCGCGTCAGGGTTGCAGGGCCCGCCGAGCCTGAACTTCGGGTTGGTCCACGTGTTGATGTTGCAGGCGCTGACGGTCATCCCCAGCTCGCGAAGGAACCCGCCCTGGGCCCGCTCGATCGCCTGGAGATCGAGGTCCCCGTTCAGCGTCTTTTCGAAAACGCTCTGGTGGATCTCGATGGCGTCGACGCCCGCGGCCTTCGTCCTCCGGCACTGCGCCTCGAAGTCGCTCCTGAAGCCGGGATCGTCCGAGTGATAGCCCGGCGGCGCGAAGCGGTCGCAGAAGTCCCCGGCCGACCAGTGTCCCACGCTCATCCTGATGTCCATCGTCTTCAGGAATTCGATGGACTCCTGGCGGCCCATGTAGCCCGGACGCGCCCGGGCGTACGCCAACTGGTCGGCCGAAAAACGCTCCATACCTCAGCCTCCGCTCTCTCCCAGGGGGACTTCGTGCGCGCATCGTACCATGCGCGGTCTCCGGCCGGTTACTCGTCGGTTCCCCGATTCGCCTTCACGCGGAGGATCGTCAGCGAGTGCGCCGGGAAGGTGTAGCTGAACGTCGCACCCCGCAGCGCAGGCGACAGCGTCCGGTTCACGGGGCGGACCTTCCGGTCGTCGCCGAAGGTGTGGGTGGCCTTGAGGTCGGGATGATTCAGCTCCCAGACCGCGACCTCTCCGTCGAATAGCCCCTCCTGGCTCTCGATCCGGGCGGCGATGTCCCTGTCCCTGCTCCGGTTCAGCACGTTGACGAACAGGTCGCGCGTCGCCGGGCTGTAGGTCGCGGACACGTCGAGGTACTTGACCTCGCCCGGCCTGTTCTGGATCCGGTAGGTCGGCGAGGCCACCCAGACGTCGAGCGACACGTTCCTCTGCTGGCGCGTGAACTCCACCAGCGGGAAGTAGATCGGCTGGAGGAACAGCCCCTGCTCGTTCGTCATGATCGGGGCGATGACGTTGACCATCTGCGCGAGATTGGCCATCTTGACGACGTCGGCGTGCCGGAAGAAGACGTTGAAGAACATGCCCATCGCGAGCGCGTCCTCGAAGGTGTAGATCTCCTCCAGCTTCTCCCGGTTCCCCGTGCGGTACCACACGTTCCACTCGTCGTAGGCGATGAAGACCGGCCGTGGATTGGGGCCCGTCCGCACTTCCCGGATCTGGGCGGCGGTGGTCGTGATGTAGCGCTCGATCGTCTGCTGCCACCCGCCGAGATACCGTTCGAGGTCGTTGTCGCGGTTGTTGATGTACGTGTGGATGGCGATGTAGTCGATCTGGTTCCGGAGCGTCTGGAGGACCGTGCGGTTCCAGTGCATCCAGTCCGCGCCGTAGTTGCTCGAGCCGCTGGCCACGAGCCGGATGGCCGGATCGACGGCGCGCATCGCCTTGGCTGCTTCCAGCGCGAACTTCGAGTACTCCTCGGCGTTCTTGTGCCCGAGCTGCCATGGACCGTCGATCTCGTTGCCGAGCGCCCAGTACTTCACGTTCCACGGTTCCTCGCGGCCGTTCCTGCGCCGCTCGTTGGCCCAGTGGGTGTTCTGCCGGCCGTTCGTGTACTCCACCCAGTGGCGGGCATCGTCTATCGTGCCGAGCCCGAGGTTGACGCAGATGTACGGCTCGGCGCCGATCGCGGCGGCGTAGCGCAGGAACTCGTCGGTCCCGAAGCGGTTGGACTCCACGTCGTTCCAGGCCAGCTCCAGCCGCGCCGGACGCCCGTCCTTGGGGCCGATGCCGTCCTTCCAGTTGTAGCCAGAACAGAAGTTGCCGCCGGGCCAGCGGAGGATCGAGACGTTGAGGCCGCGAACCGCCTCCAGAACGTCCTTGCGGAACCCGTTGCCATCCGACAACGGACTTCCTTCCTCGTAGATGCCCCCGTAGATCATCCGGCCGAGGTGCTCGGCGAAGTTGCCGAAGAGCAGCGGGTCGACTTCGCCGATCGTGCGATCCAGGTCGACCTTAATCCGTGCGCCGGGAGCGGTCGGGCTCTGGACCGGTGCCGGCGTCTGCCAGGCGAGGAGGGTCAGAGCAACGACGATGGCCGGGCCGGGGGCGGACATGGCGTCCTCCTATGAACCGTTCGATCGCTGGTATCTGTTTAGCGGGTGTGCGCCGGTGCATCTCGGGCCGTCGGCGCGATGCGGCCCGCGCGCAGCGTCAGTTCGAAAAATGCGCTGTAGGCGTGCCAAGCCGCGGAGGCGCTGATTCGCCACTGACGCCCGAACCACCCGGACGCCCAACTGATTGGGCACCGGCGCTCGGACCACCCGAGCCGGAGCGGACTTCGTGAGCACGGCGCCGAAAGCGCATTTTTCCGCGCGCAGGCCGAGGCGCCGAGGCCGGAGATGCTTCGGCGCGCACCCGCTAAACAGATACGATCGCTGCCGCCTTTGGATTGCCCGATCACGGCGGCAGCCACGGGTAATTAGCTCCACAGCCGAGGCCCTGTCAAGCGGCGCTCCTGCTGCGGGTGAGCCATGCCGTGGGCGTAGGCAGCTCAGAACTTCCATTCCTGCCTCCCAAGCTCCCAGAGACGGACGTGAGTGCTTTGGAAGTTGGGAGTCGGGCGTTGGGAGTTGGCTGTCGCCATCGCACCTTCAGCATCCTGCGGTGTTTCTATGGGCGTCCGACCGGATCTCGCTGTAGACTCAGGCCGGAAGGACTACTGCCATGACGCCACACAGGATGCTCGGCGCCGCACTCCTCGCGGCTCTTTGTCTGCCGGCCGTCGGGAGCCAGGCCCAGAGCGCAGCGGGCCGGCCGGACTATCCGTTCCAGCCGGTGCCTTTCACCAGCGTTCATTTGAACGACGTCTTCTGGGCGCCGCGGATAGAGACGAACCGGAAGACGACGATTCCGGTGGCGTTTCAGCAGTGCGAGCGCACCCAGCGGGTGTACCACTTCGAGCGCGCCGCGAAGGCCCTGCGCGGTGAACCGCTCGAGGACCGGAAGCCGCCGGGCTACCCCTTCGACGACACCGACCTCTACAAGGTGATCGAGGGCGCATCCTACACGTTGAGCGTCCATCCCGATCCGAAGCTCGACGCCTATCTCGACAGCCTGATCGGGAAGATCGCAGCTGCGCAGGAGCCGGACGGCTACCTCTACACGACGCGCACGATAGACCCGAAGAATCCGCACCGCTGGGCCGGCTCCGCGCGCTGGGTGTTCGAGCGTGACGACAGCCACGAGCTCTACAACCTCGGGCACCTGATCGAGGCCGCGGTGGCGCACTACCTGGCGACGGGCAAGAAAACGCTGCTGAACGTCGCGATCAGGGCGGCGGACCTGCTGGTGGCAACCTTCGGCCCCGGCAAGCGCTCCACGTGGCCGGGCCATCAGATCACCGAAATGGCGCTGGTACGGTTGTACCGCGTGACCGGCAGGCAGGACTACCTCGATCTCGCCGAGTTCCTCCTCGACGAGCGCGGGCCCGGCCCCGATCCGGAGAACCCGACGCAGTTTCCAGGCGGCGAGCGCGCCAACCCGCGCGGACTGGACTACAACCAGGCGCAGGCGAGGATCATCGAGCAGAGCGAGCCGGTCGGGCATGCGGTGCGCGCGATGTACATGTATGCCGGCATGGCGGACGTCGCCGCGCTGAAGAACGACGCCGACATCCGGGCCGCCGGCGATCGGATCTGGGAGAACCTCGTGACGGGCAAGATGTACATCACCGGCGGCATCGGCGCCGCAGGCGGCCACGAGGGGTTCGGCGCGCCGTACGAGCTGCCGAACATGCAGGCCTACAACGAGACCTGCGCGTCGGTCGGCATGGACTACTGGAACCACCGGCTGTTCCTGCTCCACGGCGATGCCAAGTACATCGACGTGATGGAAAGGACGCTCTACAACGGCCTGATCTCGGGCGTGGCGCTGGACGGCAAGACGTTCTTCTATCCGAACCCGCTCGAATCGAACGGCCAGCACGCGCGGAGCGAGTGGTTCGGGGTCGCATGCTGCCCCGGCAACATCACGCGGTTCATGGCCTCGGTGCCGGGCTACATCTACGCCAGGCGCGGCGATGCGCTCTACGTGAACCTGTTTGCGGGCGGCAGCGCCGACATCGAGCTCGAAGGCGGCAAACTCCAGATCGTGCAGGACACGCGCTACCCGTGGGACGGCACGGTGAAGATGACCGTGAAGCCCGAGCAGCCACGCGCGTTCGCGATCAACGTCCGCATCCCTGGCTGGGCGCGCAACGAGCCAGTGCCGAGCGATCTCTATCGGTTCATGGACAATATCCAGACGGCCGCCGCGATCGCGGTCAACGGACAGACTGTCCCGATGAGGCTGAACAGGGGATACGTGACCATCGAACGCGCCTGGAAGGCGGGGGACACGATCGCGCTGACGCTGCCGATGCCGGTACGCCGCGTGGTCTCGCACGCAGGCGTCGCCGCCAACCGCGACCGCGTCGCGCTCCAGCGCGGCCCCATCGTCTACGCGGCGGAATGGCCGGACAACCCGGACGGAAAGGTGCGCAACATCGTGCTGCCGGACGCGAGCGCGCTCTCGTCGGAGTTCCGCGAGGATCTCCTGAGCGGCGTCCAGATCGTCAAGGGTCGTGCCTTCGGGCTGGCGTTCGACGAGAAGGGCGCGGTCCTCAAGACCGAACAGGAACTCGTGGTCATTCCGTACGCGACGTGGGCCAATCGCGGTCGTGGCCAGATGGCAGTGTGGCTGGCCCGAACCGACGCCGCAGCCAGGCCGACCCCGTACCCGACGCTGGCCACCACGAGCACGATCACCACGTCGCCGTCGAGGAAGAATGCCCGCAACATCATCGACGGAGAGGAGCCGGCCAGTTCGGCCGACCCGACGGCCTACTTCGACTGGTGGCCGGCACGCGGCTGCAAGGCGGGCCAGACGCCGGCAGCGCCCGCACCCACGGCGCCACAGCAGCGGCCATCGTGCAGCGAGGGTGAATGGGTGGAGATGGCGTTCGACAGATCGGCCACGGTCGCCGGGAGCGAAGTCTTCTGGTTCGACGATACCGGCCGCGGCGGCGTCCGCGTGCCGCAAACGTGGCGGCTCCTCTACAAGGACGGCGATCGCTGGAAGCCCGTGGAGGGGGCCAGCCGCTACGGCGTGGACCGGGACACCTGGAACACGGTCACCTTCACGCCGGTCACG
>DATIEW010000207.1:0-2754 GCA_035455585.1 Vicinamibacterales bacterium
TCGCCCGCGAACGGCGCCACCGTCTCCGGGACCATCACGGTCAACGCCAGCGCGTCCGATAACGTCGGCGTCGTCGGCGTTCAAATCCTGCTCGACGGAGTCGTTCGCGCGGTTGACACCACCGCCCCCTATTCTGTGCAATGGGTCACGACCACGGCCGGTGACGGCTCGCACACACTGACCGCCGTCGCCCACGACGCGGCCGGCAACACCCGGACCTCCGCCCCGGTCACGGTCAACGTTTCGAACGGTCCGGCCGCCGACGCCGCGCCGCCGACGGTGTCGATCACCTCGCCCGCGAACGGCGCCACCGTCTCCGGGACCGTCACGGTCAACGCCAGCGCGTCCGATAACGTCGGCGTCGTCGGCGTCGAATTCTTCCTCGACGGGGTGCGCAGCGCGGACGACACCACCGCCCCCTATTCCGTGCCTTGGGACACCACCGCGATCCCCGATGGCTCGCACACGCTGACCGCCGTTGCCCGCGATGCCGCCGGCAACCGCACGACCTCGGCCGCAGTCACGGTGAACGTCTCCAACAGGCCGGCCCCCGACGCCACGCCGCCGACGGTGTCGATCACCTCGCCGGCGAACGGCGCCACCGTCTCCGGGACCATCGCGGTCGACGCCAGCGCGTCCGATAACGTCGGCGTCGTCGGCGTCGAATTTTTCATCGACGGGGTGCGCAGAGGGGAGGACACCACTGCCCCCTATTCCATCGCTTTGGACACGACCGCGATCGCCGATGGCTCGCACACGCTGACCGCCGTCGCCCGCGATGCCGCCGGCAACCGCACGACCTCGACTGCAGTCGCGGTAAACGTCTCGAACGGCGGGGGCGGCAGCGTCACGCGCTTTGAGGAAAACAACCCCGCCGTGGTCGCGAGCCCGGCCGGCGCCTGGTCGCTGCGCGGCGCGGAAGTCGCGGCATTCAGTGGCGGCGCCGCCGGCAGCTCGGATAGCGCAGGGGCGACCGTGACCGTCACCTTCAGCGGTACCGCTGTGGGCTGGATCGGCCTCAAGTGCAATGTCTGCGGAATCGCCACCGTGACCATCGATGGCGGGGCCGCGACCACGGTCGACACCGCAGGTCCCGCGGCCCCCGGCAGTCCCGGGCTCGCGTCGGAACCGGTGTTCACGGCAGCGAACCTCGCGCCCGGCACGCACACGCTGGTGATAACGGTCACCGGCACCACGTCGTCCGGCGGCGCCCATGTCATCGTCGATGCCTTCGACGTGACGGGGGAAACCGGAAGCGCCGCGACTACCCGTTTCGAGGCCAACGATCCGAGCGTCACCGGCAGTCCCGCCAGCGCCTGGGTCACGCGGGGCCCCGAGACCGCCGTCTTCAGCGGCGGCTCGGCGGGGAGCTCCGATGCGCCTGGAGCGACGGCGACCTTCACCTTCACCGGCAGGCAGGTAAGCTGGATCGGCTTGAAATGCAGTGCCTGCGGGATCGCGACCGTTTCCATCGACGGCGGTGCGACGAGCACGGTCGATACCGCCGGCCCGGCCGCTCCGGGCAGCGTCGGCCTCGCGTCAGAGCCGGTGTTTACGTCCTCCGGCCTCGCGCCCGGCAATCACACCCTGGTGATTACGGTTACCGGCACCACCACGGCGTCGGGCGGCGCCCACATCGTCGTCGACGCCTTTGACGTGACGCCCTGAACCGCTCTACTCGATCAGCTGGTGCTTGACGGCGTACTGCACCAGCTCCGCGTTGGAGCCGAGCCCCAGCTTGCGCAGGATGCGCACCCGATAGGTGCTGATGGTGCTGGGGCTCAGGAACATTTCCTTCGCGATCCGGTTGATCGGTTTGCCCGAGGCGAGCATCCACATGACGCGATACTCGCGGTCGGAAAGCGTCTCGTGCGGCGGCCTCTGGGAATCCGGCGAGAGCTCCACCGCAAGCTTCTCGGCCAGCGACGCGCTGACGTAGCGGCCGCCCTTCACCACTTTTCGGATCGCGGCAGTGAGCTCGTGGCCCGCGCTCTCCTTGTTCATGTAGCCGGCGCCGCCTGCCTTCAACACGCGCCGCGCATGCAGCTCTTCAGGATGCATGGAGAGGACGAGCACCGGGCGCTGCGGGAACTCGCGCTTCATTTCGGCGAGCAGTTCCAGCCCGCTGCGTCCCGGCATCGAGATATCCAGCACGGCGACATCCCACTCGAGCTTGCGCGCGAGCTCCATCGCCTCGCTGCCGTTGGTCGCCTCGCCGACCACCGTCATGTCCGGTTCGCCGGACAGGATCTGCTTCAATCCGTGGCGCACCACCGGATGATCGTCCGCAATCAGCACCTTCATGGCAGTCTCTCCCGCGCATCGGGCCCCGATTTGCCCGCAGGCCCCTTTGAGCGCGGTCGCGCCGGTTCAGGGCGCGGCGTCCGGTCGTTCGGGACCGACACGACCACCCGCGTGCCTTTGCCGCGGCTGGCGCTGATCTCGACGCTGCCGGCGAAGGGCATCACGCGCTCCTGCATGCCCAGCAGTCCCAGCGCCTTGGGGTCGCGCAGCGCGTCCAGTGCGATGCCCTTGCCGTTGTCCCGCACCTCGAGCGTGAGGCCGGCCCCGCCGGTGCGTATCGTCACCTCGACGCGCGTCGCGTTTGCGTGGCGCGCCACGTTCGTCAGCGCTTCCTGGATGACGCGGTACAGGACCAACTCGACGTGGGGCGCCAGCCGCTGCGAAAAGCCCTCGGCGTGGAAGGTGACCGCGAAGCCCACCAGCTCGGCGAACCGCTCGGTGTAGCTCTGC
>DATIEW010000208.1:0-9925 GCA_035455585.1 Vicinamibacterales bacterium
AAGGCCCGCGGCCCCGAGTTCGATCGCCTGTTCCTCACCTTCATGATCAAACACCACGGGGGCGCCATCACGATGGTCGACACGCTGTTCTCTTCGCACGGCGCGGCGCAGGACGAAACCGTCTTCCGACTGGCCTCCGACATCTACGCGGATCAGATCACCGAAATCGACTTCATGGAGAAGATGCTCCAGGGCGGAGGGAGTCAGCCATGACGATCAGGACGTTCATCCGGAGACCTCGCGCGCTGTTGGTCTGGGGGCTGGCCACGCTGGCCTTCGTGGCGGCCGCGTGCGCGCCGAAATCGGCCCCGCCGGAAGCGGCCGCGCCAGCAGCGGCGGCGCCGGCCACGCCGCCGGAGCAGACAGCCGCGGCGCCGGGGGCGCCAGCCAGGGATGCGGCCCCGCAGCCCGCGGTCGCGGCGCCGGATGATCCCGGCGAGGATCCGGCCGGCGGCCGCGGGAGAGGCCGTGGCCGCGGCGCGCCGCCCCCGCCGCCACCGCCGCCGCCGAGCGTGATGCCGGCGCCCGCCAGGCCGATCGTGTCGATGACGCCGCCGAGCCCCGATCCGCGCGTCGGCCTCGCGCCGGGCTATTGGGACGCCGCGCAGGCAACCTGGAACATGCGTCTCGTTTCGACGACCCCGCCCTCGGGCAGGTTTCTCGGCGTGACCAACTCCGACCTGGCGTTCACGGGCAAGTACACGATCCAGGGCAACTACAACGGGTTCCAGGTGTTCGACATGTCGAACCCGGCGAAGCCCGTTCCCGTGCTCACCTATCTCTGCCCCGCGTCGCAGAGCGACGTGTCGGTGTACAAGAACCTGCTGTTCGTCTCCGGCGAGGGACAGACCGGGCGAATCGACTGCGGCATCCAGGGCGTGCCTGAGCCGGTCAGCAAGGATCGGCTGCGCGGCATCCGAATCTTCGACATCGCGGACATCGCGAACCCGAAGTACGTGGCGAACGTGCAGACCTGCCGCGGCTCGCACACGCACACCGTCGTCACCGATCCGAACGACAGGGAGAACGTCTACATCTACGTGTCGGGATCGGCGCGCGTGCGTTCGGCAGACGAGCTGGAAGGCTGCCACGACGGTCCGATTGACGACCCGAACACCGCGCGGTTCCGGATCGAGGTGATCAAAGTGCCGATCGCGGCGCCCGAGAAGGCAGCGATCGTCAGCTCGCCGCGCATCTTCAACGATCTGGCGCCGCCGCCCAGGCGCACCGAACCCGGGCGGGGCCGCGAGACCGGCAGAGGAGGGGAGGCGGCCGCGGCGGGAAGAGGTCGAGGAGGCGGGCGCGGCGAGCCCCGGACCGGGCCCAATCAGTGCCACGACATCACGGTGTATCCCGACATCGGTCTGGCCGGCGGGGCGTGCGGAGGCTACGGGCTCCTGCTCGACATCCGCAACGTCACGCAACCGGTGCGCATGGACGCCGTGGCCGACATCAACATGTCGTTCTGGCACTCGGCGACCTTCAGCAACGACGGCACCAAGGTGCTCTCCACCGACGAGTGGGGCGGCGGAGGGCAGCCTCGCTGCCGCGACACCGACAAGCCCGAGTGGGGCGCCAACGCGCTCTTCACCATCGAGAACGGCAAGATGCACTTCAAGAGCTACTACAAGATCCCGGCGCCGCAGACGACGCTCGAGAACTGCGTAGCGCACAACGGCTCGCTGATTCCGATTCCCGGGCGCGAAGTGATGGTGCAGGGCTGGTACCAGGGCGGGCTGTCGGTGTTCGACTGGACCGATCCGGCGAAGCCGAAGGAGATCGCGTTCTTCGATCGTGGCCCCGTGGATGCTTCCCGGATGCGCATGGGCGGATCATGGTCGGTCTACTGGTACAACGGCCTGATCGTCAGCTCCGAGATCGCGCGCGGCCTCGACGTCCTCGAACTGCTGCCGAGCGGACTGATCTCGCAGAACGAGATCGACGCGGCGAAGACCGTGCAGTGGGACTACCTGAACGCGCAGGAGCAGCGCAGGATGGTCTGGCCGCCCAGTTTCGCCCTCGCGCGAGCGTATCTCGATCAGCTCGAGCGCTCGGGCGGTCTGCCGGCGGCGCGTCTCTCGGCCGCGCGGGCGCAGCTCTCCGGCGCGGAGAAGCTGGCTGGCGTCGAGCGCCGCTCGGCGCTGACCGGGCTGGCCACCGAGCTGCGCGGCAGCGCGGCATCCTCCACCGACCAGGCGAAGGTACGCACGCTCGCCGACGCCGTGGAACAGCTGGCCGGCGCGCGCTGAATCCGGGCTCGAACCGAGCGTTCCCGGGCCCGAGGCTACGGGCTCCCGGGAAGCGGCTCGCGTGGTCGGTTCATCGCGCCGTTGTGACGATGCTCAGGGCTTGGGTCGGCTGCGACGAGGTTCGGGTGCAGCCGCGCGAACCCCCGGCGTTCAGAGGATCTGCGTCAGCACCGCATACGCCAGCGCGCTGAGGCCCGCCGAGGCGGGCAGGGTGATCACCCACGCCAGGGCGATTGGCTTCATGAGACCCCAGTTGGTCTGGCGGTTGACCAGCCCGATGCCGAGGACCGCGCCGATGAGGATGTGCGTGCTCGACACGGGTATTCCCAGCGCGGACGCCATCAGGACGACGCCGGCAGCGGAGAGCTCCGCCGAAAAGCCAGACGCCGGGTGCATCACCGTGATGTTGTGGCCGACGGTCGTGATGACCTCCTTGCCGATGAACCAGAGGCCCGCGACGAGCGCGATGCCGAACGTGAGCATGACGCCCGGCGGGACCGGCGCCGTCGTGCCGACGGCTCCCTGCCGCAGCACGTCGAGCACCGCGGCGAAGGGGCCGACCGCGTTGGCGATGTCGTTCGACCCGTGGCTGAAGGCGAAGCCCGACGCGGTGAACACCTGCATCCAGCTGAAGAGCAGGAACGTCGACTTGTCGAGTGTCCGGCCCTTCAGCGTCCGCGTGAAAATGTAGATCGCCATCCACACCGACGCCCCGACCATCATGACCACCAGATAGCCGTTGACCGTCGACAGGCCCACCTGCACGTTCTTGAGACCTTTGAAGATGAGCATCGCGGCGACGAGCGCCGCCCCGAGCGCCGCCAGGAAGGGCACGTAAACCTGCAGGGCGTAGAACGCCTTGATCTCGTCGCGCTTCTGCTCGATCCGGAACAGCTCGCGAAAGTACTCGGTCTCCAGATCGTCCGGCGTGAAGTCCTCATCGAGCCGTGTCTGGGAGTCGCGCGCCATCGCGCTCGCGTACGCCACCCGCTCGATCTCGGACAGCCGTTCGAAGGCCGTCTTGTGCCTCTGCTTGTGGGCCTTCTTCTCCGCCTTGATGACCTTCAGCTGCGCGTCCGCCTGCTCGTTGTAGAGCAGGATGCGCGTCTTGATCGCGTGGAACAGCGCATACGACGCAGCCCCGCCGAGGAGGGGCGACACCAGCCACGATAGCCCGATGTTCGCCACCTCGCCCCATTGGACGAGCGCGAACGCCGTGGACGCGCCCTCGAGGCTCACACCGAGCGCGATCGAGCTGCCGACGATGCCGCCGACGATCGAGTGCGTGGTCGACACCGGGTAGCCCATCCTCGTGGCGTACAGCAGCCACACCGCGGCCGCGATCAGCGCCGACATCATCACGAGCGCGAACTGCAGCGGATCCACCGGGATCCCTGACAAGTCGACGATGTCGTTGCGAATCGTCTCGGTGACCTCGCCGCCGGCGATCATCGCGCCGCTGACCTCGAAGATCGCCGCGACGGCGAGCGCCTGCGTCAGCGTCAGCGTACCGGCGCCCACGCTGGTGCCGAACGAGTTGGCCACGTCGTTGCCGCCGATGTTGAAGGCCATGAACAGGCCGAACAGGGTGGCGAGGACGAACAGCGTGACGTGGCCGTACCCCGTGTAGCCCAGCCCCCAGACGAGGAAGCCCACGGTGGCCAGGAGCAACAGTCCGCCGAACAGAAGGCTCAGTCTGGTACTCATCGACACGGCCCCAAAGTATAGCCAGCTCGAGCACCGAGGGGAATACTGAAGAGCCCGCTACTTGATCGCCTCGACGCCGGCGCCCTCGAGGGTCCTGTTGAGCGCGGCGAGCTCCTTCGTGGTCAGCGCCCGCCATCGGGCCATCACGCGCCCGGCAGCAGCCTGCGCGGCAGTCATGGTATTCACCTGGTTCTCCGTCGGCCGCACGTCTGCGCTGTCGAGCAGGTTCACGAGCGCGCCGAGCGAGGCGGCAACGCCGGCAAGAGTCACGGGCGCGGCCGCCGGCACGCCGCCCCCGCGGCCGGCCCCGCCCCGGCCGCGGCCGCCGGGAGGCACCGGCGATCCGGCGACGGCTTCCACCTCCTTGTCGAAGGCCTCGAGCGCGGCCTTCGCGGGTCCGCTCGCGTTCTGGAGCCGCCGGGCCGCCTGATCGCGGAGATCCCTCGCGCGCTCGAGCGCGGCGCGCGCGTCAGCGGCACCGAAGTACGTCTCTCGCGTCAACGTGTAGGCCTGCTGCACCGCCGCGTCCGGAGCCGTCACGCGGGGATCCTGCCTGACCGCAATCGACTCCGTGTAGTTCCGCCCGTCAACCGTCAGCCTGAGCGTGTATGTTCCCGGCGCAACGAGCGGCGCGGTCGGAGAGGGCACGGTGTTGTGCGGAATCGCCCGGATCGACAGCCCCCCGCGGCCCCCGGCACTTTCGCCGAGCGGCTGATGCCGCAGGTCCCAGTAGAAGCGGTGCATCCCGGCGTCCGCGGAGAGGCGCTGCGCCGCGCGGTACCAGTAGAGCGGCACGGGAGCCGTCGAGACGTCGGGAACCGACGGCGATGAATCGGCGCTCGAATAACGGCGAACGAGCCTGCCGGTCTGCGTCAGGATCTCGAGCACGACCGGTCCCGCCGCCGCGGATTTCAGATAGTAGTTGATTGGCGCCCCCTCCGGTGGATTCGGCAGCGTCGGCTCGTCCTTGGGCCAGGGCATGTCGGTGCTGAGGTTCCAGCGAACGCGCCAGGCGTCGGCCGGCTTGAAGAGCACCGCGTCACGCGCCGCGACATCCGGGTCGAGCTGACGAAGCGGCGAGATGTCGTCCAGGATCCAGAATCCACGTCCATGTGTCGCGACCGCCAGGTCGTCGTCTTTCACGATCAGATCGCGGACCGACGTCGCAGGCAGGTTCAGGCGCAGCGACTGCCACCTTGCGCCGTCATCGAACGACACGTACACGCCTCGTTCCGTGCTGGCGTAGAGCAGGCCGCGCCTCTTCGGATCCTCGCGCACGGTGTTGACGGGACCGGCGTCTTCCATGCCGTCGACGATCTCGGTCCACGTCCCGCCGCCGTCGTGCGTGCGGTAGACGTGAGGACGCATGTCGTCGATCCTGAGCGTGTTCACGGCGGCGTACGCGGTGCGGGTATCGAACCGGCCGGCGTCGATCATGAAGACCTTCCAGTACGAGCCGATCTGCGGCGGCGTCACGTCCGTCCACCGCTTCCCGCCGTCTGTGGTGGTCTGGATCACCCCGTCGTCGGTCCCGATCCAGATCCGGTTGACGTCGATCGGCGAGGGCCCGATCGCATAGATCACCCGGGCGCCGTTGTCGTCGAGCTCGGCCCGCGCCTGCGCGGTGTATGCGCCGATGCTCGGCGGCGCGTCGTGCGTCCTGCGCGTGAGGTCGTCGCTGATTCGCTGCCAGCTGATCCCGCCGTTGACCGTCTTCCAGAGGAAGTTGTTGCCGAAGAAGAGCGCGCGCCGATCGGCTTCCGAGAAGACGACCGGCTGCGTGCGGACCTGCCGGTAGGCCGGCGCGCCGGGTCCGGCGCCGCCACGGCCGGCGACGGGGCCGACCGTCGACGTCTGTCCCGTGCGATAGTCGAAGCGTGTGACGCTGCGGCCGCCGTACACGAGGCCGGGATCCAGCGGGTCCGGCGCGACGTAGCCGTACTCGTCGACGCCAACCGGTTGCCAGTCGCGAATGGAGACCGCGCCGTAGTTGCCGCGGGAGGCGACACAGGCCGATCCGGATTCCTGCTGGCCGCTGCACACGCGGTACGGAAAGCCCGCATCGGCGGCGATGTGATACAGCTGCGCGGTGGGCTGGTTGTACCACGAGCTCCACGTCTCGCCGCCGTTGAGCGTCACGACCGCGCCCTGGTCGGCGATGAGGAGCATGATGCGCGGGTTGTCCGGGTTGATCCAGCCTCCCTGATAGTCCTCGCCGCCCGGCGCGCCCTTGAACGGCACCCACGTGTTGCCGCCGTCCACCGACTTGAAACTGACGATGTCGGTGACGACCACCGCGTCGGGATCGTCGGGATAGACGAGGATGTTCGATTCGGAGACGCGCTGGTTGCCGGCGCGGTTGTCGTTCGTCGGCCGCGTCCACGTGTCGCCCCCATCGTCCGATCGATAGAAGACGCCGCCGCCGCCCGTTCCACCGCCGCGACCTCCGCCGCCGAGTGCGGCCACGATCGCGTAGAGGCGGCGGGGATTGCCGGGCGCGATGGTGATCTCGGCGTGCAGCAGGTCCCGGGGCAGGCCGTTCGTGAGCTGCCGCCAGGTCGTGCCGCCGTCGGACGACTTGAAGATGCCGCCGTTGGTGCCTCTCCAGGCCGCGTTCTCCCACGGGCCCTGCCGGTCTTCCCAGAAGGTCGCGTAGACGACATCCGGATTCGATGGATCGAGGTCGACGTCCCGGGCGCCCGTGTCCTCGCCTCTCGTGAAGACCTGTGTGAGCGTGCGTCCGCCGTCGGTGGACCGGTAGATGCCGCGCTCGGCGTTGGGACCGTACGGATGGCCGAGCACCGCGACGAACACGCGATCCGGGTTCCGCGGATCGATCGCGATCTCCGTGATCTGCTGCGCATCGCGGAGGCCGAGATGGATCCACGTTCTTCCGGCGTCGGATGATCTGTATAGCCCGTCGCCTACAGACAGGTCGGGCCGGTGGAGGCTTTCACCGCTGCCGGCGTAGATGACGTTCGGGTCGGATGGCGCGATCGCGAGAGCCCCGATGGACTGTGTGGGCTGGTCATCGAAGATCGGAATCCAGGTCGTGCCGGCGTCGGTGGTCTTCCATATCCCACCGTTGCAGACACCGATGTAGAACGTGAACTGGTGGCTCCGGTGGCCTGCGGCGGCGCAGGTCCGCCCGCCGCGCATCGGCCCGATCGGACGCCATTTCATTCCGGCAAGCAGCGTCTCCGGAACGGGCGCGCCGTGCCGCGCAGGGACGATCGACACAGAGATGGCGATGAGCACCGCGACGACGAGTCCCTGGACAGAGCGAGGACACATGGCGAACCCTCCGGACGGGATGCAACGACGGAAGTATAGTCCCGTCGTCCGCGGTTCGCTGTTCGGGGTTCGCGGTTCGGGGTTCGCAGATCGCGGGTCGAGTTCGCGGGTCTGACGGCATGACTACGGCGGCGGCGGTGCTCGCCGTAATCATGCCCGCGGATGGCGAGGCTACGGGTTGATCTTGATTCCCCGGAACCCGACGTTGTTCGTTTCGCTGAACTCGGCAACCGCGCCCTGGGCATCCGCCACGGCGAGGATGAAGTACTGCCCCGAGATGCCCGTCGGGAGCACCACGGTGGTCGTTCCCGTATGGGTCGCGTTCGGCTCGAGCGCTGGTATCGCACGGCTGACGTTGAGCGGGGTGTCCCCCGCGTCGAGCGACAGGTTCAGCGACAGATAGAACGTCGTCGTTGATGGTCCCGCCGCTCCGCCCCCCGGGTTCTTGGTCGTGTCCGTCACGACGATCGTGCTGCCCGGCGTCGCGGTCGTCGGCGCCGACGGGATCGAGACGGTCAGGTCCGGTCCAACCTGCATGGATCTGTACCTGCCGTTGTTGGTCTCCGACGTCTCGATCACTACATCCCCGTCGTCTGCGTTGGCGATCAGGTACCACAACCCCGGCGGCACATCGGGCAGCGTGACGGAGGTCGATCCGCTGCTCGACGCGCCGGCGGCGAGCGGCGGCACCTGGCGGGACTGCGGAAGCTTGATATCTGCCGCATCGAGCAGGTAATTGGGCGAGAGGTAGAACGCGGTCGTGGACGACCCCACGGCGCCCGCCCCGCTGTTGCCGGTCGTATCGGTCACGACGATCGTGGAGGCGGCACCAACCTTCAACGGCGCGGAAAGCGCCGAGACAACCAGGTCGCCTCCGACCCGCAGGCTCGTGTATTTCGTATTGTTGTTCTCCAGGTGCTCGCTTACCACGTTGGCGTCGTCGGCGTTCGCGATCAGGTAGTAGACTCCTGATTCGGTGCCGGCCGGGACCGTGAGCATGGTGGTCGCAGAACTGGCTTCCCCGCCCGCAAGTGCCGGCACGTTGCGGCTCTGGAGGGCCGTGTCACCCCCATCAAGCGCGAAGTTCACCGACAGGTAGAAGCGGGTCTGCGATTGACCGGCATCACCGGCACCCTTGTTCGTCGTCGTGTCGGTGACGGCGAACGGAATTCCGGCGCCGACCGTCGCGGGCACCGTCAGCGTTGTGACCGTGAGGTCCGGCCCGATCCGGAGGAAGTCGGAGCGCACGTTGTTCGACTCGTTCGTCTCGGAGTGGTCGTTCGGACCGTCCGCCTTCGCAAGGACCCAGTAGGCGCCAGACTCCACGGTGGCCGGCACCATGAGCGTCGTCGTCGCGGAACTGGTCGCGCCTGCCGCCAGGGCCGGCACCTCGCGCGAGCCCAGCAGCACGTCGTTCGCGTCGATCGAGAGGTTCGACGACAGGTAGAAGTAGGTCACCGACGGCCCTGCGGTATCGTTCCCCTGGTTCTTCGTCACGTCGGTGGCGTCGATGGTCTTGCCGGCCCCGCCGGTCGTCGGAACACTCAACGAGCTGACCACGAAGTCCAGCGCGAGGTCGTCGCTGACGATCGTGACCGTAGCCGACGAGGGCGCGCCGACAACGTAGCCGGCGGAGGCCGTCAGTGTGAGCACCACCGTCTCGTCCGGCTCGATCGTCGAGTCGTCTATCGGAGCGATCGGAACGGTCGTCGAGGATGCCCCGGCGGGGATCGTCGCGGACGTCGGAACACTCTGATAGTCGGTGCCGTTGGACGCCGTGCCGCCGAGAGAGTAAGTGACCCCCAGCGGACTGTCCACCTCTGCACCGGCGCGGCTGATGGTAAAGACACCGTTGACTGGTCCTGCCTCGTTCGCAGTCGCGACAGTCGCGGTCACGCTGACTGTCGGCGGCGGCGGCGCTTGCGCCGTCGTCGCCTGGGCGGTGTTCGAGTACGCGGAAGTGCCACCTCCATTGAACGCCCGCACCCTGTAGCTGTATGTCGTGCTGCCCTGCAGCGACAGGTCCGAATACGTGGTGACTCCGGCCGCCGCCTGTCCGACTTGACTGAAGGCGCCCGACGCTCCGCACTCGCCGGCGGTGCCCGTGCAGCGTTCCACGCTGAACCCGGCTTCGTCGCTCGACTGGTCGGTCCACGTCAGATCGATGCGGCTCGAGGAGACGGCGGAAGCTGCCAGGTTGGACGGTGCGTCGGGAGGCGGCCCGGAGAATCCGCAGCCTGGCAGGCGGAACGCGCCCACCCGCGTCTGCCATCCCGCGAGGCTCGTGACGGCAAAGTATTCCGCCGTCGCCCAGAACGTGCAGCCGTCGGTCGGATCGACGTCGAGCATGCTGTAGTCGCCCCACCGGCTCGCGGTGTGCGTCTGCGATCCGGTGCCGATGATGAGATCGCTCTCCCCCTGGCTCAGCACGCCTGGCGGATCGGTTGCCAACCGCGCCGCGTAGCGGATGGACGCGCCCAGCGTGGACCCCGCCACGTTGTAGACGAGCGCCAGGTTGCCGGAAGCGTCCATCGCAGCGCTCGCCATCCAGCGGTGAAACGTGTCGGGTGCATACGTACCCTGCTGATGGATGACCGGCGTGCCGCCGGGATTCCGAATCTCGTACCAGCGCACACCCGCGTGATCGGTGCCGTCGACGTCGACCGTCTGATTGA
>DATIEW010000209.1:0-2218 GCA_035455585.1 Vicinamibacterales bacterium
GACGCAGCTGCACCTCGCGCTCGTCATGGCGATCGACGCGAAGCTGCTCGTGCTCGACGAGCCGACGCTCGGCCTCGACATCCTGGTGCGCAAGCAGTTCTACGAGACCCTGCTGAACGAGTATTTCGACGAACAGCGCACCATCCTCGTCACGACACACCAGGTCGAGGAGGTCGAGCACATACTCACGGACCTGTTGTTCATCGACCGCGGGCGCATTGTGCTCGACGCGGCGATGGACGATATCCAGCAGACGTACGCGCAGGTGTCGGTGCGCCCCGAGAACGTCGCCGCTGCGCGGACGCACAAGCCGCTGGCGGAGCGCCAGGGACTCGGTCGCACGCACATGCTGTTCCGCGGCGTCGAGCGCGCCGAGCTGGAGCGCCTTGGCGAAGTGGGCGTGCCCTCGGTCGCGGACCTTTTCGTCGCGGTCATCCAGGGAGCACGCACATGAGCCGGTTCCTGTGGCTGATCCGGCGGGAGATCTGGGAGCACAAGGCGATCTGGGTGGCCCCGGTGGTCGTGATCGGGTGCCTGCTGCTGCTGGTGGTGAGCGGCAACGTGCACCTCGGGCCGATCGGGGAGCTGGACGAGTCAGGCGCCATCGGCGAGCTGAGCCGCGACGACCAGGTCAAGCTGCTGGTGATCGTCTACGCAGGTCTCGCGCTCGTGATCGACATGATCATGGGCGTCGTGGCGTTCTTCTATGCGCTCGACTCGCTGTATGCGGACCGGCGCGACCGCTCGGTGCTGTTCTGGAAATCGCTGCCACTGTCGGATGCGGAGACAGTGCTGTCAAAATTCGCGGTGGCCGCGATCGTGATTCCACTCGTCACGCTCGCGGCGGCCCTGGTCGCGCAGCTCGTCGTCGCGACAGGCGGGTCAGCCAAGCTCGCGCTGAGCGGGCTGCCCGGGGGCGTGATGTGGCAGCCGGAGGCGATCGCCGGCGGATTCATGGTCGCGTTCTTCTGGTGCGTCACGGCGATTCTCTGGTACGCGCCGGTCATCGGCTACCTGATGCTCGCCTCGGCCTGGGCGCCGAAAGGTCCCTTCCTCTGGGCGGTGCTGCCGCCCGTCGGGCTGTGGATCCTCGAGCGCGTGGTGGTCGGCTCGGAGCACGTCGGGGATTTCATCACCGGGCGGCTGTTCGGCCTCTACCGCATGTTGGGCGACCGCCGCGAGGCGACGGCGGACGCGGTGGGCGAAGCGAGCTTCGAGGTCGATAAGCTGAGCGACGTCGACCTGGTCGGGAGCCTGCGCGACATCTATGCCTCGCCAGAGCTCTGGCTGGGCGTGGCGGCGGCGGCGGTCCTGCTGGCGGCGGCAATCTGGGTGCGCCGCTACCGCGACGAGACGACCTGAGCCACCGCTGGGTGGAGCCATTGCGATGATGACGACGCCGGGAAAGGGGACGGTCACTCTTGAAGGTGACGGTCCCCTCCAAAAGTGACCGTCCCCTGTGTACCTGGCCGTTAGCCGGCCAGCAAGACCGCCTCGGCGTGCTCCTGCGCTTCCGGCGTCCCGAACAGGACGACGATGTCACCTTCGCGCAGGACCATCTCGGGATCCGGATCGCGGCCAACGATGCCGTCGCGCCGCACGGCGGTGAAGGACACCTCGGCGCCGCGCCCAAGGACTTCGCGAATGGTCCTGCCGACGGACCAGGCGCCGGGCGGGAGCACGACCGTGTGCAGTTCTTCGCGGAAGGTCCCGGACTCGTCGGTGCGGCCGGCCGGATCGCGCCGAATCACGGACCGCAGCGTCTTGTAGCGCTGCCGGCGGATTTCGCCAACCGCCCGGATCACGCGCGATGGCGGCACCTCGAGCATGTGCAGCGCGTTCGCAACGAGCGTCAGTGCGGCTTCCAGCGTCTCCGGGACGACCTCGGTGGCGCCCGCCGCCAGCAGGTCCTCGAGGTGGGCGTCGTCGATCGTTCGCGCGAGGATCGGCAGTTCCTTGCGCAGGCGGCGCACGGCACGAATGATCGTCAGCGAACGCGCCGTATCCGAGAAGGTCACGACGACCGCGCTTGCACGCTCGAGGCCGGCTGATCTCAGGACGCCGTCATCCGCCGCGTCGCCGTAGATCACCGGATCGCCCGCGGCCAGTGCCGCGCGCACGCGTACGGGATCGAGGTCCATGGCCAGGAACTCGAAGCCCTCGCTCTCGAGCACGCGCGCGACGTTCTGGCCGACGCGGCCATAGCCACACAGGATCA
>DATIEW010000210.1:0-3123 GCA_035455585.1 Vicinamibacterales bacterium
CACATCGGCGTGGTCTCGAGCGGCGTCAGCCTCGCGCGGTCGATCGGGGCACGGGAACGCCTACCGCCCAGTGCGGAGCAACGGACAGGCACGGCGCGAGGATGGTCATCAGCACGACCGCACCGCGCAGGGTGGGCAGACTCTGGAGATGGTCAACCGCGACGGCTCGGCGCGCGGCGTGGCGCGACCCTGGTGCAGTGGGCTGGAGGCTCGTCAACGATCGGACCGGAGGACTGGCCGCCATGGGTGACACGTCCACCGTGCGCTGGACACGCGCGTCCACGAGCGGTCGAGGCTGAGGCGTCCCGGTCCCGACAGACATCGAGGGCTGGGACGCAGGCCGCGGCATCTCCGCCGCCCCTTTATTCTGCTGGCGCGCAGACCGCAGCAGGCGCTCGACGAGCGGCAACAGGAGGAACAGCGCCACAAGAACGAGGACTTCGACTGACATCGGTCAGCGCTCCTTGCCTGTCATCGCGACTCCCGGCCCTGGTGCCCAGGCTCCGCACCGTCGCCGTCGGCGATCGACTCACGCATCGACGAGTCGGCCTGGATGTTCTTCATGCGGTAGTAATCCATAATCCCGAGATTGCCCTGCCGGAACGCCTCGGCCATCGCCCGAGGGACTTCCGCCTCCGCCTCGACGACACGGGCGCGCATCTCCTGCTCGAGGGCAACCGCCATCGCGCGTCGCTCCTCGGCTTTCGCCTGTGCGATCTGTTTGTCTGCGTTTGCCTGGTCGATCTGGAGCTTCGCCCCGATGTTTTCACCCACATCCACATCCGCAATGTCGATCGACAGAATCTCGTAGGCGGTGCCCGCGTCCAGACCGCGGCTCAAGATGTTCTTCGAAATGTGGTCCGGGTTCTCGAGCACGTCCTTGTGCGTCGCGGCAGACCCGATCGTGCTCACCATGCCTTCGCCGACGCGCGCGATGATCGTCTCCTCGCCGGCGCCCCCGACCAGGCGATCGATATTCGTCCGAACGGTCACGCGCGAGACGGCAATCAACTGGATCCCGTCCTTCGCCACGGCCGCGACCCGCGCCGTCTCGATGACTTTCGGGATCACTGACATCTTCACGGCTTCGAGGACGTCGCGTCCCGCCAGGTCGATGGCCGCGGCGCGCTTGAAGGGCATCTCGATGTTGGCCTTGTCGGCGGAGATCAACGCGTTGACGACGCGCACGACGTTGCCGCCGGCCAGATAATGCGCTTCGAGGTCGTCAATGGAAATCTGGAGCCCGGCCTTGACCGCGCTGATCCGGGCGTTGACGATCGTCGCCGGCGGCACGCGCCGGAGCCGCATGCCCACCAGGGTCATCAGCCCCACGTAGGCACCCGACGACCAGGCCGCGATCCAGAGCGGGACCGGGACCAGATACAGAACGACCAGCAGCAGGACAACGGCTGGAATGAGCAGACCGATGGCGCCGATTGCCGTGGGGTCGAGTTCAGTCATGTGTGGGCTCCTGGTGCGGGGCCAACGGCCGGATCACGATCCGGTTGCCGTCCACGCGCGTCACGAGAATGGGTGTCCCGGCCTCGATGAAGCCGCCGTCCGAGACGACATCGAGACGGGCGGTGTCGATCTCCGCAATACCAGCCGGGCGCAGCGGCGAGACGGCGGTGCCTGTTCGTCCGAGCCACTGGCGGTCGCGCACCGGCGCCGAGACGTAGCCGAGATTGGCCTGCATCCCGGTGTCGAGCACGAGGCGCCGGCCGAACGGCAGCCGCGGCAGCATTCGAACAACTGCGAGGGCGCCAGCCATCGCCAGCAGGATCGAGAAGGCGACGCGCCCGAACGCGCCCATGATCGCGTTCATGGTGGCGCCGGCGCCGACGAGGGTCATCCCGAGTCCGGCCACCAGTACGACGATCCCGCTCACGCCTGCCACCGTGAAGCCCGGAATCACCAACACCTCGACCGCGATCAGGAGCACCCCGAGTGACACCAAGAGCAGCTCCTCCCAGCCCGCCAACTGGACGAGCCAATGTCCCCAGAAGAAGAGCCCAAGCGAGAGGAGGCCCACCGTCCCCGGTAGGGCGAAGCCAGGCGTCCGGATCTCCACGAGCAACCCGAGCAGTCCCACCGTCATCAGCAGAGAACTCACGACCGGATTGGTGAGGAAACGTACGAGCGTTTCAGCCCAGGTCTGCGAGGCGATCCGCACCTCCGCGTCTAATACCCCAGCGGCTGCGAGCGCGGCCTCCAGGGTGTCCGCGCTGAAATCGGCCACCTTGTGCTCGAGGGCCTGCGACGTCGTCAGCGTGAGCAGCTTGCCCTTCTCGATCACGCCCGGAATCGCGACGTCGGCGTCTACCATCGCCTCGGCAATGGCCGGCGGCCGATTCCGGGTCTCGGCCGTCGCACGGAACTCCGAGCGCACATAGGACACCGACTTTTCGTCCGCCGCCTGCGTCTCTCCGCTCCCGCCGGCGACGACCGGCGCAGCGGCGCCGATGGTGCCGCCAGTCGTCATGATCAGCGTGTCGCAGGCCAGCGCGATGAGCGCGCCGGCGGAAATCGCGCGCTGGTTGACGAAAGCAATGGTCCTGACCGGCGAGGTCAGCAGCGCATCGCGCATCGCCACGGCGGCATCGACCCGGCCGCCGAACGTGTTGATGTCGAGCAGCACCGCGGCGGCGCCGGCTTCGTTCGCCTCGCGGATCGTGCGCGACAGGAACGGCGCGAGGCCGAGGTCGATCATCCCCTCGATGGGGATGGCATAGACGACCGGCGTGGACGATTGACCCCGGACGTGGCGTACACCCGCGAGGCCGGACCCGACGAGCAGGGCCGTTGCCGCAAGGGCCAGAATCGCGCCTCGACGCCTGGTGCGCACATGTCACAGCGTACGGGCGATGGCTGCAATGGGGATGTTCCAAACCGCACAGCGCGTGCGGCTGGGCCCTTTGGTTTGGCGCGAGCTATTGGCGTGCGCTCCTCTGCGTTCCCCTCGAGTTCGCCGGCTGTCCGGGCACGTGGCCTGGCTCATCCGTGCGGCGTGACCTTCTGGTCCAGCCGCGGCCCCCGGCTACAACCGCAGCGTGTCGATGAGCGCTGATAGGGCTGCCGGCTGCTGCCGCCGGCTGGGATAGTAGAGAAAGTAGCCGGCGAACG